>NZ_JBTVYK010000007.1:0-137773 GCF_054788135.1 Streptomyces sp. O3 | reverse complement strand
GCCCGTACGGGCCGTCGGCGGGCGCGGCGGCAGCGGCCGGCGGCGCGGCCGGGTGCGGCAGCCTGGCCTGGACCGCGGCGGCCACCAGGGCCATCAGCGGGTCCTTCCGGAAGCCGTAGAGATCGACGGAGTTCGGGTCGTACTTGGGCGGGGCCTTGGTGGGGGAGTGCCGGACGGTGAAGCGGAGATAGCCGTTCTCCAGACCGGCCGACGGCTGCCACTCCACGGCCGCGATATCGCCGAGCGCCAGCGTGCGGGGCCCGGCCGCGGACTTGGCCTCCTCGGTGTTCCACTTCCACTCCAGGCGTACGTGTTCCCCGTCGAAGCTCGCCGTGCCGTCGCCCGCGGTCACCGAGAGCGGCACCGAAGGCCCCGGCAGCAGATAGCCCTCACACCCGTCGCCCGGCACCTGCTCCAGGAGGCGGGCGTTGCGTACCTCGTCGACCAGGTACTCCGCGACCCCGTAACGGTCCGCCTCCACCGTCAGCTGGTACGGGTCGTCGCCGTCGCTCAGCTGGCCCCCGGTCACCTGAAGCAGCGGGTCCGCGCCCTCGCGCAGCCGCAGCCGCAGCCGCCCGGACTTCCTGCCGTGCTCGAAGGAGATCCCCGCCAGCGCCTGGACCGGCACGGAGAGTTCGCCCAGCGTCTTGCGGAGCAGGCCCACCGACTTATCGCGGCCGGGCACGATGCGCAGCGCGTCGCCGTCGAAGGTCCAGGTCCCGTCCCGCTGGATGATTTCCGCCATAGGGGGATTCTGCCATTCTCCCTATTCAACTCCCTGTAGCGGTCCCTGCCTTGACCCGCTCCGGCGCGCGGTGCGCACCCCCCAGACGTCAGCCCGTCAGCCCGTCAGCCCGACAGGCCCAGCTCGCGTGCGATCAGCATCCGCTGGACCTCGCTGGTGCCCTCGCCGATCTCCAGAATCTTCGAGTCCCGCCACATCCGGGCCACCGGATACTCGTTCATGAAGCCGTAGCCGCCGTGGATCTGGGTGGCCTCGCGGGCGTTGTCCACCGCGACCGTGGAGGAGTGCAGCTTGGCGAGCGCGGCCTCCTTCTTGAACGGCTCGCCCGCGACCAGCCGGGACGCGGCGTCGCGCCAGGCCAGCCGGGCGGTGTAGGCGTTCAGCTCCATGTCCGCGAGCTTGAACTGGATCGCCTGGTTGTCGCCGATCGGGCGGCCGAAGGCGTGCCGCTCGCGTGCGTACTTCACCGACTCGTCGACGCAGCCCTGGGCCAGGCCGGTGGCGAGGGCCGAGATGGCGATGCGGCCCTCGTCGAGGATCTGGAGGAACTGGGCGTAGCCGCGGCCTTCCGCGCCGAGGAGGTTGGCGGCCGGGACGCGGACGTCGGAGAACGACAGCTCACGGGTGTCCGAGGCGTTCCAGCCGACCTTGGAGTACGGGGCGGCGACCGTGAAGCCCGGAGTGCCAGAGGGGACGATGATCGAGGAGATGCGGGGGGCGCCGTTCTCCTTGCGGCCGGTGACCGCGGTGACCGTGACCAGGCCCGTGATGTCCGTGCCGGAGTTGGTGATGAAGCACTTGCTGCCGTTGATCACCCACTCGTTCGTCGCCTCGTCCAGGGTGGCGGTGGTGCGGGTGCCGCCCGCGTCCGAGCCGCACTCGGGCTCGGTGAGGCCGAAGGCGCCGAGCATCTCGCCCGAGCACATCCGGGGCAGCCACTCCCGCTTCTGCTGCTCGGTGCCGAAGCGGTAGACCGGCATCGCGCCGAGCGAGACCCCCGCCTCCAGGGTGATGGCGACGGACGAGTCGACCCGCGCGAGCTCCTCGAGCGCCAGGCCCAGGGCCAGGTAGTCGCCGCCCATCCCGCCGTACTCCTCGGGGAAGGGCAGGCCGAACAGGCCCATGCGGCCCATCTCGCGGATGATCTCGTACGGGAACTCGTGGCGTTCGTAGAAGTCGCCGATCTTGGGGGCGACGACGTCATGGGCGAACTCCTCCACCGTGCGGCGGAGTTCCTCGTGTTCGGGGGTGAGGCGGTGATCGAGCGCCATGGTCAGGACTCCTTGTCGTCCTTGTGGGACTGGGGCTAGGGCTAGGGCCGGGTGGTGGTCTCGGTCGCCCCGGTGAGGGCGCGGACCGTGCGGGAGGGGCTCTGCCGCCCCAGCTGACCGGCGAGCCACACGCTGGTGGCGGTGAGCTTGCCGAGGTCGACCCCGGTCTCGATGCCGAGGCCGTGGAGCATCCAGACCAGGTCCTCGGTGGCGAGGTTCCCGGTGGCGCTCTTGGCGTACGGGCAGCCGCCGAGGCCGCCCGCCGACGCGTCCACCGTCGTCACGCCGTGCTCCAGCGCGGCCAGGGTGTTGGACAGCGCCTGGCCGTAGGTGTCGTGGAAGTGGACGGCGACAGCGTCGGCGGGCACGCCGTGCGCTCCCAGTTCGGTGAGCAGGGCCCGCACATGTCCGGGCGTCGCGACGCCGATGGTGTCGCCGAGGCTCAGCTCATCACAGCCGAGGTCCAGCAGGGCCCTGGCCGTCCTGACGACCTGGGGCACCGGGACCGCGCCCTCCCAGGGGTCGCCGAAGCACATCGACAGATAGCCGCGCACATGAGCCTGGTCGGCCTTGGCGCGGGCCACCACCGGCGCGAACATGGCGAGGGACTCGGCGACCGTGCGGTTCAGGTTGCGCGCGGCGAAGGTCTCGGTCGCGGAGCCGAACACGGCGATGCGGCGGGCGCCGAGTTCCAGGGCCCGGTCGAGGCCGCGCTCGTTGGGCACCAGGACGGGCAGCGCCACGCCCTCGATGTCGTCGAGCAGCGGGTAGAGGCGTTCGGCGTCGGCCAGTTGGGGCACCCACTTGGGGTGTACGAAGCTGGTCGCCTCGACCGTGGTGAGGCCGGCGTCGGCGAGGCGGTGGATGAACTCCGCCTTGACCTCGGTGGGGACGGTCGACTTCTCGTTCTGCAGGCCGTCACGCGGGCCCACTTCGTGGATGCGGACGCGGGGCGGGAGACCCTGGGCCGGTACGACCATGGGCAGGGCGGTGTCGGTCATGAGCTGGCCTCCTCGTCGTGTGGGGTGACCAGGGCCAGCACCTGGTCCATGGCGACGGTGGCGCCGGGGGTGACATCGATCTCGGCGACCGTTCCGGCGTGCGGGGCGGAGATGACGTGCTCCATCTTCATCGCCTCGACGACGAGCAGGCTCTGCCCGGCGTGCACCTCGTCCCCGACGGCGACCTTCACCACCGTGACCGTGCCGGGCATCGGGGCGGCCAGGGTGTCGGCGCCGGAGTGCGCGGCGCCGGTGAGCGCGGCCTCCACGGGGTCGTGGTCCTGGAGGTGCCAGGCCTGGCCGTCCCGGCCGAGCCAGACTCCGTCCGGGGCGTCGGCCCGGCTGAAGGCGTGCGTGACGCCGTCCAGTTCGACGGTGACCCGGTCGGGGCCGACGTGGACGAGGCGGGCACGCGCGGGGGAGCGTCCTTCCCCGGCCGCCTCTCCGGTTGTCTCTGTGGCCGCCTCTCCGGCTGCCTCCGCGGACGCTTCCCCGGCGGCTCCCGCCGGGCCGAGCAGCAGCTCGAAGTCGGGGGCCGTGCCGCGCAGCCGGACCGCCCGCGGGTCGTGGCCCGGCACGCGGGCGTGGTGCACCGTCCACGCGGGCGTGCCGCCCAGCCGCCACCCGCTCGGCGTCCCGAACGGGTCACGCCACCCGGCGGACGCGGGTTCGCCGGAGACCTCGGGCGGCAGGGGGGACACGGCGGGTTCGAGCGCCGCCTGGCGCAGCAGCGCCGCCGCCGCGTACACCTCGTCCGGCACCGAGGCGTCCACCAGCGTGTCCACGTCCCGCTCGACGAGCCCGGTGTCCAGGTCGCCCGCGACCACGTCCGGGTGGGCGAGCAGCCGCCGCAGGAAGCCCGCGTTGGTCGACACGCCCAGGGTGACCGTGTCCGCCAGCGCGGCCCGCAGCTTGCGCAGCGCGGACGCGCGGTCCGGGCCGTAGGCGATGACCTTCGACAGCATCGGGTCGTAGAGGCTGCCGACCTCCGTGCCGAGAGAAAGCCCCGAGTCGGTGCGCACGCCGTCGCCCTGAGGTTCACGCAGGGCCAGCACCGTGCCGCCGGACGGCAGGAATCCGCGCGCAGGGTCCTCGGCGCAGACGCGGGCCTCCACGGCGTGCCCGGTCAGGGTGACGTCCCGCTGTCCGTACGGCAGTTTCTCGCCCGCGGCGACGCGCAGCTGCCACTCCACCAGGTCGAGGCCGGTCACCAGCTCGGTCACCGGGTGCTCGACCTGGAGCCGGGTGTTCATCTCCATGAAGAAGTACTGCGACGGGTCGTCGCCCGGCACGATGAACTCCACCGTGCCCGCGCCCCGGTACCCGCAGGAGCGCGCCGCCTGCACCGCGGCCTCGCCCATCGCCGCCCGGACGGTCTCGTCCAGCAGGACCGACGGGGCCTCCTCGATGACCTTCTGGTGGCGGCGCTGGAGCGAGCACTCGCGCTCGCCGAGATGGATGACGTTCCCCGCGCCGTCCGCCAGGACCTGGATCTCGATGTGCCGGGGCCGGTCGATCCAGCGCTCGACGAGCAGGGTGTCGTCCCCGAAGGAGGCCCTGGCCTCCCGCCGGGCCGCCGCGATCTCCTCCAGGAGCGCCGACTCGACCCGCGTCAGCCGCATGCCCTTGCCGCCGCCGCCCGCCGAGGGCTTCAGCAGCACCGGCATGCCGATCTCTCGTGCCGCGTCGGCCAGTTCGGCGTCCGTCAGGCCGCTGCCCGACGATCCCGGCACCACCGGGACGCCCGCGGCCCGCACCGTCTCCTTGGCCCGGATCTTGTCGCCCATCAGCTCGATCGCGGCGGCGGGCGGGCCGACGAAGGCCAGCCCCGCCTCCTCGCAGGCCCGCGCGAAGGCGGCGTTCTCCGCGAGGAAGCCATAGCCGGGGTGCACGGCCTGGGCGCCGGTACGGGCGGCCGCGGCGAGCAGCCGCTCGATGGACAGATAGCTCTCGGCGGCCGGGGCGGGCCCGATCCGGACCGCGGTGTCCGCCTCACGGACATGCCGGGCGTCCGCGTCCGCGTCGCTGAACACGGCCACCGAGCGCACCCCGAGGGCCCGCAGGGTGCGGATGACCCGGACCGCGATCTCGCCCCGGTTGGCGACGAGCACTGTGTCGAACATCGTCATCGTGGAAGGTCCCTCACATCCGGAAGACGCCGAAGCCGGGGTCTGTGGTGTCCCGCTGGGGAAGTGGAGCGTTGGCGCACGCGGTCAGGGCCAGGCCCAGCACCTGCCGGGTCTCCAGCGGGTCGATCACGCCGTCGTCCCAGAGCCGGGCGGTGGCGTAGTACGCGTTGCCCTGCGACTCGTACTGGTCCCGGATCGGGGCCTTGAACTCCTCCTCGTCCTCGGCGGACCAGGCCTCCCCGCGCGCCTCCAGCTGGTCGCGCTTGACCGTCGCCAGGACCGATGCGGCCTGCTCGCCGCCCATCACCGAGATCTTGGCGTTCGGCCACATCCACAGGAAGCGCGGGGAATAGGCGCGCCCGCACATCGAGTAGTTGCCCGCGCCGTACGAGCCGCCGATGACGACCGTCAGTTTCGGCACCCGCGCGCAGGCCACGGCGGTCACCATCTTGGCGCCGTGCTTGGCGATCCCGCCCGCCTCATAGTCCCGGCCGACCATGAAGCCGGAGATGTTCTGCAGGAAGAGCAGCGGGATGCCGCGCTGGTCGCACAGCTCGATGAAGTGGGCGCCCTTCTGGGCGGACTCGGCGAACAGGATGCCGTTGTTGGCGATGACGCCGACCGGGTGGCCGTGGATATGGGCGAAGCCGGTGACCAGCGTGGTGCCGTACTCGGCCTTGAACTCCTGGAAGCGGGAGCCGTCGACCACGCGCGCGATCACCTCGCGTACGTCATAGGGCGTCCTGGAGTCGGCGGGCACCGCGCCGTACAGCCCCCGCGGGTCGGCCTTCGGTTCTTCGACGGGCCGTGTGGACCAGGGGAGCGGTCCGCGGTCGGGCAGGGTCGCGACGATGTTCCGGACGATGCGCAGGGCGTGCGCGTCGTCCTCGGCGAGGTGGTCGGTCACTCCCGAGATACGCGAGTGGACCTCGCCGCCGCCCAGCTCCTCGGCGGTCACCACCTCGCCGGTGGCGGCCTTCACCAGGGGTGGGCCGCCCAGGAAGATGGTGCCCTGATCGCGGACGATCACGGCCTCGTCGCTCATCGCCGGGACGTAGGCCCCGCCCGCCGTGCAGGACCCGAGCACGGCCGCGATCTGCGGGATCCCGGCGCCGGACATCCGCGCCTGGTTGTAGAAGATCCGCCCGAAGTGCTCGCGGTCGGGGAAGACGTCGTCCTGCATCGGCAGGAAGGCGCCGCCGGAGTCCACCAGATACAGGCACGGAAGGCGGTTCTCCAGGGCCACCGCCTGGGCGCGCAGGTGCTTCTTGACCGTCATCGGGTAGTACGTGCCGCCCTTGACGGTGGCGTCGTTGGCGACGATCACGCACTCGCGCCCGGAGACCCGGCCGACACCGGCGATCACCCCGGCGGCCGGGGCGTCCCCGCCGTACATCCCGTCCGCCGCCAGCGGCGCCAGCTCCAGGAAGGGCGAGCCGGGGTCGAGCAGGGTGTCGACCCGGTCCCGCGGCAGCAGCTTGCCGCGCGCCACATGCCGGGCGCGGGCCTTCTCGCCTCCGCCGAGACGGGCCGCGGCGAGCTTGTCGCGCAGCCGGTCCACCAGCGCGCGGTGCGCCGCCTCGTTGGTCGACCAGGCCTCGGAAGCGGGGTCGGCCCCACTCGTCAGCCGCGGTGCCTGCTGCATCGTTTCGTGCCCCCTTGCGCGTACGACGTCGTTCACCACGTTAATCATCGTTAACTCGGCCCTTCCAGGTTAACGAGCGCTAACCGCGTTGTCTAGAATGAGTTTCCATGAGCACCAGTGCGTCCGCGCCGTCGACCAGCCGCCGCGAGCAGATCCTCAAGGAGGCCGCCCGCCTCTTCGCCGACCGCGGCTTCCACGGCGTGGGCGTCGACGAGATAGGAGCCGCCGTCGGGATCAGCGGTCCCGGCCTCTACCGGCACTTCGCGGGCAAGGACGCGATGCTCGCCGAGCTGCTCGTGGGCATCAGCGGTCAGCTGCTGACCGGCGGCAAGCGCCGGGTCGCGGAGGCCGACGGGGCCCCCGACGCGGTGCTCGACTCCCTCATCGAGGGGCATATCGACTTCGCGCTCGACGACCGTCCCCTCATCACCCTCCACGATCGCGAGCTGGACCGCCTGCGGGACAGCGACCGCAAGCTGGTCCGCCAGCTCCAGCGGCAGTACGTCGAGCTGTGGGTGGCGGCCGTGCGCGAGGTCTACCCGGCGCTGGCCGAGTCCGAGGCCCGCGCCGCGGTGCACGCGGTGTTCGGGCTGCTCAACTCCACCCCGCACCTGGGCCGCCCCGGCGCCCTGCCGGGCCGGGACGCCATGGCGGACCTGCTGCACCGCCTGGCCCGCGGCGCGTTCTCGGCGGCGGCGGGCGCCGCGTCCGCGTGACGCGGCCCTCTGCGCGGCCGGATCCCTGGACAGTCGGATTGACCGCCGGGTAACTTCATCTGAGCAAGCGCTTAGATAGTTGCTCCGCAGCGAGCCGACCCTGGAGGCACTCCGTGCGCCGTACTGTTTTCAACGAAGACCACGAGGCGTTCCGCGAGACCATCCGCGCCTTCATCGAGGCCGAGGTCGTGCCCGTCTACGACGAGTGGTACGCCGCGGGTCAGGCACCCCGCGACTTCTACCGCAAGCTCGGTGAGCTGGGCGTCTTCGGCATCGAGGTGCCCGAGGAGTTCGGCGGCGCGGGCGAGGAGTCGTTCAAGTTCCAGGCGGTCATCACCGAGGAGTGCGCCCGCGCGGGCGTCTCCTTCGGCGGCTCCAGCGTGCACGTCGGCCTCTGCCTCCCGTATCTGAAGGCGTACGCCACCGACGAGCAGAAGAAGCGCTGGCTGCCCGACTTCGTCTCCGGCGCCACCATGTACGCGATCGCCATGACCGAGCCCGGCACCGGCTCCGACCTGGCCGGAATGAAGACCACCGCCAAGCTCTCCGACGACGGCGCCCACTACGTGCTCAACGGCGCCAAGACCTTCATCACCGGCGGCGTGCACGCCGACCGCGTCATCGTCTGCGCCCGCACCGCCGCGCCCACCGCCGAGGACCGCAGGCACGGCATCTCGCTCCTGGTCGTCGACACCAAGTCCGAGGGCTACGCGATCGGCCGCAAGCTCGACAAGCTCGGCCTGCGCACCTCCGACACCGCCGAGCTCTCCTTCACCGACGTCAAGGTCCCCGTCGAGGACCTGCTCGGCGAGGAGCACAAGGGCTTCTCCTACCTCGGCCAGAACCTCCCGCAGGAGCGCCTCGCCATCGCCGTCGGCGCGTACGCCCAGTCCAAGGCCGCCGTCCGGTTCGCCAAGGAGTACGTCGAGGAGCGCACCGTCTTCGGCAAGGCGGTGGCGTCCTTCCAGAACACCAAGTTCGAGCTGGCCGCCTGCCAGGCCGAGGTGGACGCCGCCGAGGCCGTCGTCGACCGCGCCCTGGAGGCCCACGACCGCGGCGAGCTCACCGCCGCCGAGGCCGCGTCCGCCAAGCTGTTCACCACCGAGGTCGCGCACCGCGTGATCGACAAGTGCCTCCAGCTGCACGGCGGCTACGGCTACATGAACGAGTACCCGATCGCCCGCCTGTACGCCGACAACCGCGTCAACCGCATCTACGGCGGCACCAGCGAGGTCATGAAGATGATCATCGCCAAGGACATGGGCCTGTAGTAGGGCGAGGGACCAACGTGAACCAGGAGCTGGAGTCCCTGCTCGATCTGCTCGACCTGGAGCGGATCGAGCGGGACATCTTCCGCGGCCAGAGCCGGTCGGCCGTGGTCCCCAGGGTCTTCGGCGGCCAGGTCGCCGCCCAGGCGCTGGTCGCCGCGGGCCGTACCGTGCCCGAGGGCCGCGACGCCCACTCGCTGCACGCGTACTTCCTCCGCATGGGCGATCCGGGCGCGCCCATCGTCTACGAGGTGGACCGCATCCGGGACGGCTTCTCCTTCACCACCCGAAGGGTGGTCGCCGTGCAGCACGGGAGGCCGATCTTCCACCTCTCGGCGTCCTTCCAGACCTACGAGGAAGGCCTCGACCACCAGGCCGGGATGCCCCCGGCCCCCGACCCCGAGTCGCTGCCCACGGCGGCCGAGACCCTGCCCCGCTACGCCGACCGGTTCACCGACCCCTCCGTCGCGGAGCGCCTGCTCGCCGCGCGCGCCGCCGTCGATCTGCGGTACGTGGACGCCCCGCCGTACGCCACCGTGGGCGAGCCGCGTGAACCGCGCTCGCAGGTCTGGTTCCGCACTGACGGCAAGCTCGCGGACGACCCCCTGCTGCACGTGTGTCTCGCGACCTATGTCTCCGACATGACGCTGCTCGACTCGGTGCTGCTCGCGCACGGGCGGGGCGGCTGGACCGTCGGGGACGTGGTCGGCGCGTCCCTCGACCACGCCATGTGGTTCCACCGCCCGTTCCGGGCCGACGAATGGCTGCTCTACGACCAGCAGTCCCCGTCGTCGGCCGGCGGGCGCGGCCTCGGCCAGGCCCGCATCTACACCCAGGACGGCCGCCTGGCCATCTCGGTCATCCAGGAGGGGCTGATCCGGGTGCCGCGCTGACCCGGCGCGGCCGGGGGGTGTTGCCCGGCGTCCGCTGCGGGCATATCCTCCATATGAGGAACACCTATGGAGGATATGCCGTGTCGAACCTCTATGTGGAAGTCGATGACGACGCGCTGAGCGAGGCCGCGTCGATACTGGGCACGGCCACGAAGAAGGACACCGTCAACGCCGCGCTGCTGGAGGTGGCCAAGCGCCGTCGGCGGCTCAAGGCCCTCGAGGAGCTGGCCGCCATGGGCGAGCGCGGTGACTTCGACGTCCTGCTGGAGAAGGGCAACTACCGCCGGTGAGCCCGGTCACCCACCTCATCGACACCTCCGCCGCCGCCCGGATTCTCACCCACAAGAAGGTGCGGGAGAGCTGGAGCGAACACCTCGTAGAGGGCGTCATCGGCCTCTGCGACATCACCGAACTGGAGATCCTCTACTCGGCCAGGTCGCTCGCCGACCGGCTGGCCAAGGAGGAACTGCTCGCCGAGCTGTTCAACTGGACCCCGGTGCCCGACGGCGTCCACCGTCGCGCCCGCGCCGTGCAGCGCATGCTGACCGAGCGCGGCGAACACCGAAGCGCCGGTCCGGTCGATCTGCTCATCGCCGCCACGGCGGAGCTGTCGGGGCTGACCGTGCTGCACTACGGCGCGGACTTCGAGACCGTCGCGCGGGCCACCGGGCAGCCCACTTCGTGGGTCGCGCCGTCCGGCACGGTCTGACGGCAGGCCTTACGACTCCTCAAGCCCCGCCGCGGCCAGCAGATACGCCGTCATCGGGTCGTAGAAGCGCGGGTTGGTGACGTGGTCGTCGAGGGGGACCGTGACCTGGAGGGCGCCCTCGGCCTCTCCCAGGAACAGTGCCGGGTCGTTGCAGTCCGCGTAGCCGATCGAGTCCAGGCCGCGCTGGCCCGCCCGGCCCGCCCAGCCGTGGTCGGCCACGACCAGGTCGGGCTGCGGCCTGCCCTCGTGCTCCAGGCCGTCCAGGATCGCGTTCATCGGCTCGGGCGAATGGGTGTGCCACAGCGTCGCCCCGCGCTCCAGCACCGCCACGTCGGCGAACTGGAACACATAGCCCTCGTCCGCGGTCAGCCCGCCGGGGATGCGGACGATCTCGCACCCCGCGCGGCGCAGCGCGTCGGCCGTCGCGCGGTGCACGTCGAGCAGCCCGCCGGGGTGGCCGGTCGCGAACAGCACGCGCTCCCGGCCCGCGGCCGCCTTGCGCAGCCGGGCCGCCATCCGCTCCAGCGCGTCCACCGTCAGCTCCGGGTCGATGGTGTCCTGGCCGTGCCGGAACTCCGGGTCGTCGCTCACGCCGCACCGCTCCGCCATCACCGCCAGGACGTCCTGCTCGTCGCACCACCGGTCGCCGAGCTCCAGGCCGAGCCAGAAGTTGCGGTCGCCGTTGGCGAGCGCGCGGTAGTGGGCCAGATTGTTGTCGCGCGGGGTGGCGACGGCGCCGGCGATACGGGTACGGACGAGATGGTCGACCAGGGCGGCGCGGCTTGGTATCGGCATGGGTCCCATTGTGCCGTCCGGCACGCCCACGGCACGGGATGTCCCGAACCCTGGACCAGTCTGGTGCGGCCTCCGCACTCTTGGCCGGAGTGTCGATAACCGGCCGCCGCGCTCCAAGGAACGTACAAATACGAAATCCGCAGACCCGTTTTACGCTCGAAATCATGAGCACCCCCACCTCCCAGCCGCGCGGCCCCGTCGACTCCTCCCGTATCCCGCGTTACGCGGGACCCGCGACCTTCGCACGGCTGCCCCGGCTCGACGAGGTCGGCGGCCGGGCGGACGTCGCCGTGGTCGGCGTGCCCTTCGACTCGGGCGTCTCCTACCGCCCCGGCGCCCGCTTCGGCGGCAACGCCATCCGTGAGGCGTCCCGCCTGCTGCGCCCGTACAACCCGGCCCAGGACGCCTCGCCCTTCGCGCTCGCGCAGGTCGCGGACGCCGGAGACATCGCGGCCAACCCGTTCAACATCAACGAGGCCGTGGAGACCGTCGAGGGCGCGGCCGACGAGCTGCTCGCCACCGGCGCCCGGATGATGACGCTCGGCGGCGACCACACCATCGCGCTGCCGCTGCTGCGCTCGGTCGCCAAGAAGCACGGCCCGGTCGCGCTGCTCCACTTCGACGCGCACCTGGACACCTGGGACACCTACTTCGGCGCCGAGTACACCCACGGCACCCCGTTCCGCCGGGCCGTCGAAGAGGGCATCCTCGACACCGAGGCGCTGTCCCACGTCGGCACCCGCGGCCCGCTGTACGGCCGCCAGGACCTCGACGACGACGAGAAGATGGGCTTCGGCATCGTCACGTCCGCCGACGTCATGCGGCGCGGCGTGGACGAGGTCGCGGACCAGCTGCGCCAGCGCATCGGCGACCGCCCGCTGTACATCTCGATCGACATCGACGTACTCGACCCGGCGCACGCGCCCGGCACCGGCACCCCCGAGGCGGGCGGCATCACCTCGCGCGAGCTCCTGGAGATCCTGCGCGGCCTGTCCTCCTGCAACCTGGTCTCCGCGGACGTGGTGGAGGTCTCGCCCGCGTACGACCACGCCGAGATCACCTCGGTCGCGGCCTCGCACACCGCGTACGAACTGACCACGATCATGAGCCGCCAGATCGCGGACGCGCGCCAGAACGAGGCCGCGCGACAGAACGCCGCCGCCTCGCCGACACTGGGCCAGTGACCCACGACCACGACCTGATCCTCGCCCCCACCGAGCGCCAGACGGCGGCGGCCCTCAAGCCGCCGCCGGGCCGCACCGGCGGCGACCTGGTCGTCGAGACCCTGTACGGGCTCGGCGCCACCACCGTCTTCGGGCTGCCGGGCCAGCACGCGCTCGGCCTGTTCGACGCCGTACGCCGCTCCGCGCTGACCTATGTGGGCCTGCGGATCGAGAACAACGCGGCCTTCGCCGCAGACGGCTACGGCCGGATCACCGGCGAGGCGGCGCCCCTGCTGCTCTCCACCGGGCCCGGCGCGCTGACCTCGCTGGCCGCGCTCCAGGAGGCGGCGGCCGCCTCGTCGCCCGTCCTGGCGATCAGCAGCCAGATCCCGGCCGCCGGGCTCGGCGGCGGCCGCCACGGCCATCTGCACGAGCTCCGCGACCAGCAGGCGTCGTTCCGCGACGTGGTGAAGTCCGTCCACACGGCCCGCACCCAGTCCCAGATCCCGTCCGCGATCGCCGCCGCCTGGGAGTCCGCGCTGACGGCCCCGCACGGCCCCGTCTGGGTGGAGATCCCGCAGGACGTCCTGACCGCCGAGACGCTCCTCCCGGCCGTCACCCCCATGGACGCGACCCCGCACGACATCGTGCCGCGCCCCGAGCTGACCGCCGTCGCCGCGCACCTCCTCGCGCACGCCGAGCGCCCGGCGATCATCGCGGGCGGCGGAGTCGTACGCGCCGACGCCGCCGGGAAGCTGCGCGCGCTCGCCGAGAGGCTCAGCGCCCCCGTGGTCACCACCTTCGGCGGCAAGGGCGCGTTCCCCTGGGAACACCCGCTGTCCCTCCAGTCCTGGCTGGAGGACCGCCACACCACCGACTTCCTCGAAGACGCCGACGTCCTGCTCGTCGTGGGCTCCGGCCTCGGCGAACTCTCCTCGAACTACTTCACCTTCCAGCCGCGCGGCCGGGTCGTCCAGATCGACGCCGACGCCGGGAAGCTGGAGGCCAACCACCCGGCCCTGGGCATCCACGCGGACGCCCGCCTCGCCCTGACCGCGCTCCTGGAGACGCTGGACGCGCTGGACGCGCGGCGCGACGACCCCGAGGCCCCCGAGCGCGTCCGTATGGTCCTCACCCGCGTACGCGAGCGGATCGCCGCGCAGGACCTCACCCTGGAGCAGCGCCTGCTCGCGTCGGTCCGGGCGGCGGTGCCGGACGCGTCCCCGACCTTCTGGGACATGACGATCCTGGCCTACTGGGCCTGGTCCGCCTTCGACGCCCGCCGCCCGAACACCATGCACTCCGCCCAGGGCGCGGGCGGCCTCGGCTACGCGCTCCCGGCCGCGCTGGGCGCGGCGGCCGCCGACCCCACGCACCCGGTGCTCGCCGTGTCCGGCGACGGCGGCGCCATGTACTCGCTCGCCGAGCTCGCCACCGCGCGCCAGCACGACCTGCCGGTCACCTGGCTGATCGTGGACGACGGCGGCTACGGCATCCTCCGCGAGTACATGACGCACGCCTACGACGAGCTCGCCGGTACGGACGTCACCGAGCTGACCCGCCCGGACTTCGCAGCCCTGGCCGAGTCCTTCGGCGTCCCGGCGCGGCGCACGTCCCCGGAGTCCCTCACCGACGACCTGGCCGAGGCCCTGGCGGTGCCAGGACCTTCGGTCGTCGTACTCCCAGCGGTACTGAGGATGTTCGCGCCGACGCACCAAGACTGAGAGCGCCCCGCCAGACCGCCGCGGCCTACCAGATCGACTCCACCCACTCGGGGTGGTCGATGAACGGGTTGCGGTTGTGCTGGTAGCGGTCGTAGATCAGCTCGTTGCGGTTGCGCTCGAAAGAGTCCGGCGGGTCCTCCTGGTGCCACTGCTTGAGCACGTACAGACGGCCCATGTACGGGGAGCTGCCGTTGCTGACCCGGTTGTTGGGCTCCAGGTCGGCGAAGCCGTCGTCGCCCTCGTAGCGCACCGCCATATAGAGGATCATGCGGGCCACATCGCCCTTGACCGCGTCACGGGGCTCGAAGGAGTCGGAGTCGGTGTAGTTGCCGGGCGCGCCGCTGACCGGGCTGCCGCCCCAGTCGAAGTCCTTGTTGCCGCGGATGCTGTTGACCTGGACGTCGGTGGGGCGCAGGTGGTGCAGGTCGGTGCCGGGGCCGGTGGAGGTGCCGAAGCCGCCGTGCGACTTGGCCCATACGTGCTCGCGGTTCCAGTCGCCCACGCTGCCGCCGTTGAGTGACTTGCTGCGGGACTTGCCGCTGTACAGCAGGCGCACGTTGGCGCTGTTGTACGGGTCCTCGTCGGTGACCTTGAGGGCGTTCCAGACCTGGGAGTACGACAGCCTGTTGTGGTCGTCGACGATGTCGTGCAGCGCGTGCTTGAGCGCCGTGCCGGTCTTGCCGGTCGCGTCCGCGTAGTAGTCGTCGTAGGCGGCGTACGCGCTGGCGGGGGCGGTGGCGGCCGGGGGCGCCGCGGCGGCGGTCGGCACCGTGAGGCCGACGAGGGCCGTGGCGGCGGTCAGCAGGAGGGCAGGGCGTATGCGAAAGGGGTGCATAGGGGGACGTCCTTCCCGGAAGGGCATCAGGCCCCGCGCCGTGCGCCTGGTCCAAGGGGCACGGGATCTACGCGGGTTGACTTGGTGTCATTCCGGATCGTGACAGGTCCGCGGGCTCGGCCGTGTGAACGTGACGCGGCGGTTCTGTGACATTGTCATGGACGTGTCGATAGGCGCTTCCGGGTGCCGCCCGCCGTCGGTGCTACAGCTCCGGGTCGCGCTCCGGCGCGAGCAGCTCGGCGATCGTCTGGCGACGGCGGATCAGCCGGGTCTCGTCTCCGTCGGCCAGGACCTCGGGGATGAGGGGTCGCGAGTTGTAGTTCGACGACATGCTCGCGCCGTACGCGCCGGTGTCATGGAACACCACCAGGTCGCCGATCTCGGTGCGGGGCAGCGGGACGGGCTCCACGTCACCGCCCTCGACCTGGGTGAACACGTCCCCCGACTCGCAGAGCGGGCCCGCCAGAACCGTGTCCCGGTACCCCTGGTCGCGGAAGGCGCCCGCGGAGTCGAGGACCGAGACGCGGTGGTTGCTGCCGTACATCGCGGGGCGCATCAGGTCGTTGAACCCGGCGTCGACCAGGACGAAGTGGTTGCTGCCCACGGGCTTCTGGGCGCGCACCTCGGCGGCCAGCACGCCGGATCCCGCGACCAGGAAGCGTCCGGGCTCGATCTCCAGGCGGACCGGGTGGCCCAGCTCGGAGACGAGTTCCCGGCGCGCGTCGTCCCACAGGTCGAAGTAGCGGTCGGTGTCGATCTCCGGGTCGCCCGGCGCGTACGGCACGGACAGGCCGCCGCCCGCCGAGATGGCCTGGATGTCCCGTCCGGCCAGCTTCACCTGCTTGACCATGGTCTCGCAGACCGACTCCAGGTGGCTGTAGTCCACCCCGGAGCCGATGTGCATATGCAGGCCGACGAGGTCGAGCCCGTGCTGGTCGACCAGGGCGAGGCTGTCCTGCAGATGCTCGTGCCAGATGCCGTGCTTGCTGTGCTCGCCGCCGGTGTTGGTCTTCCGGCTGTGCCCGTGGCCGAAGCCCGGATTGATCCTGATCCAGACCGGGTGGCCGGGGGAGGCCGCGCCCACCTGGTCGAGCATCTGCGGGGACCCGGCGTTGACCGGGATGCCCAGGTCGACGACGCGGCGCAGGGTGGACCGGTTCAGCAGGTCGGCGGTGAAGACGATGGGCTCGTTGTCCCCGTCGACCCGGTATCCGGCCGCCAGGGCGCGTTCGATCTCGCCTTCGGACACCGCGTCGACCAGTACGCCCTCCTCGCGCATCAGGCGCAGGATGTGCAGGTTCGAGCAGGCCTTCTGGGCGAAGCGGATCACGTCGAAGCGGCGCAGGCGCGCGATCTGGGACCGGATCGTCCCGGCGTCGTACAGCCACAGCGGGGTGCCGTAGCGCTCGGCCGCGTCGGCGAGCCGCGGCCCGTCGAGGGAACCGGGGAGGGAACCGGCGAGGTCCCCGGCACGGGAGGCGGCGGCCGCGGGTACGGGTACGGCCGCGGATTCGGACGCGGACGCGGGTACGGGTGTGGAGGTCATGGTCAGTCAGTCCTTCTCGCCGATCATCAGTGCGGTTCCGAAATCCTCTTCCAAGCGGCGCAGGATCCGCTCGGCCGTCCGCACCACGGACGGATGGTCCGGGCCGCGCAGCATGAAGCGGGCCACGATCTGCCCGGCCTTCACCCGCTGGCCGGGCCCGGTCGCGTAGTCGTCGAACCCGACGACCTCCAGGACCCCCGGCTCGTCGGCCAGCCAGTCCAGCGACGCCCCGGCGGCCAGGACGCCGCCGTCGCGGGCCATCACCTTGCGCCCGCCGACGCAGCCGGTCAGCGGGCCCGGCAGGGCTACCTCCGCGTCCGGGTCGAGCAGGCTGAGCAGCCCGGCGAAGATGTCCGTTCCGGTGGCGTGCCGGTAGATGAGGGGCAGCGCGCCGCCCATCACACGGGGGTTGACCTCGACCAGGACGGGACCGCGTTCGGTGACCATGATCTCCAGGTGGAACAGGCCCAGGTCCAGGCCGATGGCCCGGCACACCTCGATCGCGTACGCCACGCAGGCGGCGGTCTGGTCCTCGGGGAGATGCGCGGGGATGTACGAGCCCAGCTCCACGACCTCGTCCTCGGCCCAGCGGAACCGTCCGGACACCGCGAACGGGTAGAACGCGCCGTCCTTGGCGCCCAGTTCCACCGAGACCAGGGTGCCGACCAGATACTCCTCGACGAGGATTCCGCGCTGGAACTGCTCGTGCCACTGGCGCGGCACCGCGTCCAGGCCGGTCAGCAGCTCCCGGCAGCCGGTCGCGGTCTCGGCGGCGTTCGCCGCCACGCAGGAGAGCAGACTGTCCGCGCCCGACGGCGGCTTGAGGATCACCGGGTAGCCGATGTCCTCGGCCGCGGCCAGCGCCTCTTCCTCGGTCTCGACCAGGGCGTACCGCGCGGAGGCGAGCCCCGCCTTCTCCAGGGCCGCGCGGCACCGGTCCTTGCGCCGGGCGGTGAGGACGGCGTCGGTCGCCGTGCCCCGCAGTCCGATGTCCCGGCAGGCGACGGCCACCGCCTCCGCGCTCAGCTCCAGTTGCGCGGTGACGACGTCGATGGGGTCCACGGCGTGGCGGGCGGCGAGCACTCGGGTGACGGTCTCGGCGTCGGTGGTCACCAAGTGGTCGACCAGGTGGTCCACGGACTCGACGATCCGCAGGTTCTTCTCGGTGGGCGGATAGAACGGCTCGGCGGACTGCAGGTAGGTGACCCGGTGACCGGCCTGCTTGGCCAGCCGGATCGCTTCGAGCGCGGCGGGATTCGAGTCGACGAACGCGATGTGCATGGGTTCTGCCTAGCGGTCGGTTGCGGGGGCGCTTGCGGTTGCGGTTGCGGGGAGGGGCGATGCGGTGCGGTGCGGGGCTGGAGGAGGGCGCGCTCACACGGGGTGGGTGAGCAGGCCCGCCAGGTCGGGGACGACGCCCGGCGCGAAGGCGGCGTAGCGGGCCTCGATCTCGGCGGCGAGTCCGGGCACCAGGGGCTCCGCCTGGGCCGCCAGGACGCGCAGGCCGCGGACGGCGAATCCGGGGTCGTCGGCGGCCCTGGCCGCGAGCAGCGCGAGCAGGTTCGCGGTGGTCTCCGCGGCCTGGCGCATCGAGAAGGTCTCCACCGCGTACGCCCGCCGCATCCGGTCGCGGTAGCGGTCCAGGAGCGCCTCGGCCCGCGGCGCGGCCGTCACCGGCTGCCCGGTGCGCGGGGCCAGCGCGTCGGAGAGCGCCTGGAGCGGCTGGTGCAGCCGGGTGCGCACGGTCCGCAGGAACTCGGCCTCGGTGAAGTTGGCGACCTGATGCTCCGGGTTGTCGAGCGCGAGGTGGAAGCGCACGTTGTCCGGGCCGTACTTGCCCACCAGGTCGCGGGCCCAGATCAGATGGCGCCGACTGGTGGAGAACTTCGCTCCGTCCAGGTGATAGAACTCGTTGGTCAGGATCGCGGTCGGCTCGGCCAGCGAGCCGTGCGCGAGGGTCAGCCCGAGATGGGCGAACGAGAAGTAGAACGTGTTGTCGTAGCCGAGGAACTGTACGAGCTCGAAGCCGGAGTCCCCGGCCCAGACGCCCGGAGCCGTCCGCGGTGCGTGACGGGCCCTGGCCGCCTCGGCCATATGGATCAGGCCGGGCAGCATCTCCGCCCAGACGTTGAACACCTGACCGTCGAACCCGTCGATGCCCACCGGGATTCCCCAGTCCGCCGGGTAGCTGACCGGGAAGTCCGGCAGCGGCCGGGACAGCATCTCGTCGACGAAGCGCAGCACATGCGGGCGCATGGTCGCACGGCGGCGCTCGTAGAACTCGGTGAACTGCTCGCGGTACTCCTCCAGCGGCAGGACCAGGATGTCCACCGCACGCGGCTGTGTGGCGTCCTCCTCCCCCGCCCCGGTGCTCGCGGCGAACAGCAGCGAGCCGACGTCGTTGGGGTGCCCGCAGTTCTCGCAGATCGCCCCGCAGGTGCCGACCAGGCACTCGGGGCAGTACCCGGTGGCGAAGGCCTCCAGCAGGTAGCGTCCGGTCCGCGCGCAGTACGGGAACGTCCAGGTGCGCGTCCGCAGCTTGCCCGCGCGGTAGAGCCCGGTGAAGAACTCCCGTATCTCGCCGCGGTAGACGTCGTCGGGACGGGTGAAGGCGTCGACGCCGATCTGGGCGAGCTCCAGCGTCTCGGCGATCTCCTGATTGCAGCGCTCGGCGAGCCGGACGGGGTCGAGCCCCAGGCGCTGCGCCGTGGTGACCACGTAGGTCTGGTGGTCGTCGCCCCCGGACGCGTACAGCACCGTGTGCCCCAGCAGCCGCTGGGCACGGCTGAAGACGTCGGCGCCCAGGTACGGGCCGGACAGGTGCCCGACGTGCAGATCGCCGTTGGTGGTCGGCGGAGTGGCGGTGACCAGGAAACGGCGGGGCGCCCCGGTCATCGGCTCTCCCCGAAGGGGCCGAGGGACCAGACCGACAGGAGCTCCAGTTCCTCGCTGGCCGAGGCGTTCTCGAAGTGGTGCGTCTGCCAGGAGCCCACCACCAGCGCGTCACCGGCGGCGATGTCCGTGCGGACCCCGTCGACCTCGACCGAGCCGCTGCCGCGCACCACGTAGAAGTGCTCGTGGTCCTCGTGGGAGTGCGGGGTGGACGCCGTGCCGGGTGCGATGGTGCAGACGCCCATCCCGGTGTCCGACGGCCCGCTGGACCGCCAGGGCAGGATGCGCCGGAACGCGCAGCCGTACTCCTGCTGGACGGCGGCGTCGTCCCGCCGCTGGATCTGGACGCCGCTCATGCGTGGACTCCTTCGAGTACGGGGGTGGCGAGGGGCGGGTGGCCGAAGGCCGGGGCGTTCAGGACCGCGTCGAGGATGTCCCCGGCGCGGTGGGCGAGCAGCGAGAGCAGCGTGCTGGTCAGGCCGTGGGTGTGCTCGGCGGCGCCGTGCAGGAAGATCCGCGGCGCGAACGGCTCGGCGGTGCGTACCGCGTAGTCGCGGTCGACGAGCAGTTCGCCGTTCCCGTCCCTGAGCAGATACGGGTCGACATCGGCCAGCAGACCGCGCGCCTCACGGAAGTCGTAGCCGGTGGCCAGCACGACCGCGTCGTACCGCTCGGTGCGGGTCGCGCCGGTGAGGAGGTCGCGTACGGTGGCGGCGGCCTGGCCGCTTTCGGCGCGGGCGCCGGTCAGCTCGGTGAACCGGCACAGCCGCAGCCGCGAGGTGCCGTGCACCTGCTGGTCGTAGAGCAGTTCGGCGACCGCGGTGATGTCCTCCTCGTCGACGGCCGCGTAGTTGGTCGCCTTCAGCTCGGACAGGATGGCGCGGCGGCGCGCCGGGTCGGCGCCGTGGAAGAGGTCCACCGACGCCGGGTCGAAGATGGCGTTGACCAGGGCGCTGCTGTCGGCCGGCAGCAGCGCGAAGCCCCGGTGGGCCAGCGTCACCTCCGCGGCCGGGAACTCGCCCGCCAGGTACTGGAAGATCTCCGCCGCGCTCTGTCCCGCGCCCACCACCAGGAAGCGGTGCGGCAGTGCGCGGCCGCGGTCGTGGAAGGACCGGACGCGGTCGAGGAAGGAGCTGCTGTGGAAGACCGTGCCGTCCGCCAGGGTGTGCGGGTCGACTCCGGCCGGGATGACCGGCGTGCCGCCGGGCGCCAGGGACACATGGTCGGCGGACACGGTCCGCCCGGTGCCGTCGGGGCCGCGGTAGTCCACTTCCAGCCGGGTGACCGTCCCGTCCGGCCCGGTCACCGGCCGGACCCGCTCGGCGGTGCTGCCGTACGTCACGTACGGGGCGAGCTGCCCGGCCGCCCACCGGAAGTAGTCCACGAACTCCCGCCGGGTCGGGTTGAGCGTGCCGAGGTTGAGGAACGGCTCCAGCCTTCCCTTGGCGACCAGGTAGTTGACGAAGCTGTACGGGCTGGTCGGGTTCCTGGGCGTGACCAGGTCCTTGAGGAAGGCGACCTGCATCCGGGCTCCGGGGAGCAGCATGCCGGGGTGCCAGGAGAAGGCGTTCCCGGACTCCAGGAAGTGCAGGTCCGTACCCGCCGCGGCGGCGCCGGCCGAGGCGTGCAGCGCGCTCAGAGACAGGTGCGAGGGGCCGAAGCCGACGCCCAGGAGGTGGTGGTGCGGGTGTCCGCCGGGGGAAGTGCGGGTCATGGTGTCTCCGCTCTCCTCTCTCTTCTCCGTGCCAGGTCAGTCGGCCTGGACGGCGGGAGGGGTCTGGGCGTTACCGGCCGGGCGGTAGTGGGCGTAGAACTTCTTGGTCGGCTCCAGGACTTCCCAGGTGCCGGTGAATCCGGCGGGGACGACGATGGTGTCTCCGGGGACGAAGGTGCGGGCGTTGCCGTCGTCGTCGGCGATGATCACCCGGCCGTGCAGCATGTGGTAGAACTCGTCCTCCTCGTACACCGCCCGGAACTTGCCCGGTGTGCCTTCCCAGACGCCCGAGGTGAAGGCGCCGTCGGGGCTGGTGAAGTGCAGGGTGTTGGTGATCGCCAGTTCGCCGGAGATCCAGCGGTCCGGGCCCTTCTCGACGTTCTTGACGTTCTCCGGCGCGGACTCGCCGAAGACCACGATGTCCTTGATCGTTCTGCTGGTCATGCCGATCCCTTCGATAGCTGGGTGTGGAGCAGGTCCGCGATGAGCCGGGCGGAGGCCGGGCGGACCACCGAGTAGTGCGTCTCAGGCAGTGGGTGGACCGCCGCCGTGGCCGGGACGAGACCGCCCGGATGCCGGTGCAGCGGCACCAGCCCCCGGAAGGCGTCGGGGCGTTCGTGCTCGGCCGTGACCACGAGCAGCGGGGCGTTTGGCGGCAGTGGCCGCGGCCGGTGGTCCAGGAGCAGTCGACGCAGGGCGCGGTACTGGTCGTAGAGGTCGCGCAGGGCCTGGGGCGGCTCGTCGGGGAGATGGACCGAGGCGAGGTGCGCGAACGGGTCCGGGTGGCCGCGGGGCACGGACGGTTCACCGTGCGGGCCGTCTCCCTGGCCGAGGTAGTCGGTGAAGAAGCCGACGGCGGACGCCGACTCGTCGTCGGTGGCGGCGATGTCGTCGGTGGTGATGTCGGTGTCGGCGGTGGTGCCGGTGTCGGCGGTGGTGCCGGTGCCGGTGTCGGCGGTGGTGTCGCCCGCGGCCACGAAACTGTCCACCAGCGTCAGCGACCGCACCCGTACGAGGTCCGCCCGGCGGGCGATCTCCGCGGCGATGACACCGCCCATCGACCAGCCCAGCAGCTGGACCGGCCGGTCCAGCGCACCGAGCGCGGCCGCGTACTGGGACGCCAACTCCTCCAGTGTGCCGGGAAGTTCTCGGGGCGAGGGGGCCTGGAGGCCGTACACGGCGTACGAGGCGGGCAGCGCGTCGAGCAGGTCGCGGTAGCCCAGCAGATGCCCGCCCACCGGATGGACGAGCACCACCGCCGTCTCGCCCGCCGGTCTGATCGGCACCAGCGACCGGTGGACACGGTGGTCGAGCAGTTCGCACTGCGCGGCGATCGTGCTCGCCTCGAAGAGACTGGACAGCGGAAGCCGTACCCCGAACTCCTCACCGATCCGCCGGACCAGCCGCACCGCGGACACCGAACTGCCGCCGACCGCGAAGAAGTCGTCGTCGACCGAGCGGACGTCCGTGCCGCATACCTCCCGCCACAGCCGGGCGAGCGCCGCCTCCCGCTCGGTGCGCGGCGGCCGGTCCGCCGGGCTCTGGCCGACGGCGTCGCCGTGCGCGGCGTGCTCGTCGGCCAGGGCGAGCAGGGCCCGCGCGTCCCGCTTGCCGTTGGCGGTCAGCGGCAGCGCGGGAACGGAGCGGAAGGCGCTGGGCACCGCGTACGAGGGCAGGGCCGCGCCCAGGCGGGCGCGGAGCGCCGCCGGGTCGAGCGTGCCGCCGTCGCCGGTGGGCGCGGGCCCGTCGCCACGCGCGCCGTCGTCTCCCGTCGCGGCCTCGCCCGCGCGGGGCTCGGTGACGACGAAGGCGATCAGACGGCTGGCGGCCCCGGTGCCCGTCACCACACAGGCCGCCGCCCGGATCTCCGGCTGCGCCGTCAGCCGCTGCTCGACCTCCAGCAGATCCACCCGGTAGCCGCGCACCTTGGCCTGGCTGTCCACCCGGCCGAGGAATTCCAGGGTGCCGTCGGGCCGGTACCGGGCGTGGTCGCCGGTGCGGTACAGCCGTTCGCCGCCGCGGGGATGGCGGGGAAATCGGGCCTCGGTGAGTTCGGGCTGCCCGTAGTACGCGGCGGCGAGTCCGTCACCGGCGATGAACAGCTCGCCGGGCACCCAGTGCGGGACGTCCGCGAAGGCCGCGTCGAGTACGTGATAGCGCTGGTTGGCCAGCGGCAGCCCGTACGGGACGGACTTCCAGGACGGCTCGATCCGGTCCACGACGTGGTAGTTGGACCAGATCGACGCCTCGGTCGCCCCGCCCAGGGCGACGATCTCGGCCTTGGGGCTCGCCCGCCGGACGCGTTCGGGCAGGTCCAGCGGAATCCAGTCGCCGCTGAGCAGGATCAGCCGCAGCCCGCCGAGCACCTCCGGGGCCCGCTCGCCGAGGTGGTCGAGGAGCATTTCGAGGAGCGCGGGCACGGTGTTCCAGACCGTCGCACCGCTGTGCCGGACCCAGTGCGCCCACAGCTCGGGGTCGGGGCGGGGGCCGCAGGGCGGGACCACGACGGTGCCGCCCGCGTACAGACCGCCGAACAGATCGAAGGCCGACAGGTCGAAGTGCAGTTCGGACAGCGACAGCAGCCGGTCGTCGGGTCCGACGCCGAAGCGTTCGACCACGTCCTGAACGGTGTTGAGCAGGCCGCTGTGCGGGATCGCGACGCCCTTGGGGGCGCCGGTCGAACCTGAGGTGAAGATGACGTAGGCCAGCTCGTCGGGCTCGGGCACCCGAAGCCCGACCGGCTCGGGCTCGGGCGTGGGCGTGGGTGCGGGCTCGGGTGTGGGTGCGGGCTCGGGTGTGGGTGCGGGCTCGGGTGTGGGCGTGGACGTGGGCTCGGGCGTGGAGGCGTCCACGTCGACCACGGTGACCGTCCGGTCCAGCCGGGCCAGGAGCCGCGCGCCCTCCGCGTCGGCCAGGACCCGGTCGATGCCGTGCCGACCGAGCAGCGCGTCGAGGCGGGCCACCGGCCAGTCCGCGCCGAGCGGCACGTAGGCGCCTCCCGCGGCGATCACCGCCAGCGCCGCCAGGTACTGTCCGGGCCCCTTCCGCGCCAGTACGCCGACCAGTTCGCCCGCTGCCGCCCCGCACCCGCGCAGAGCCCCGGCCGTCGCGGCCACCCGGTCAGCCGCCTCGCGGTAGGTGACCGTCCCGTCCACGCCGTGGAAGGCGACCCGCTCGGGGGTACGGGAAGCTCCTTCGCGCAGCCCGTCGAGCACCCCGCCGCCGGGGAAGCGGCGTGCGGTGTCGTTGGCCGCCTCGCGGGCCGTCAGCAGGGCTGCGGGCAGCGGGGGCGGCGCCGGAGCCGCCCAGGCGTCCTCGGCGTCGGCCAGCCGGTGCAGCAGGTCGGCGTGGGCCGCCGCCAACTCCTCGACCAGGCCGTCGGGAAACGCGTCGGCCACGTGGTCGAAGGTGCAGACGAGCTGCCCGTCCTCCTCGGAGACCTGGTGGTCGATGAGGACCTGCGGGGTGTGCATGGACTTGAAGACCAGCTCCCAGCCCGTGGCGCACAGATGCGGCGGCAGCGCGTCGGCCGTCGACTCGTCGAGACCGGAGGCGAAGACGAAGGGACTGCCCACCGCCGCACCTGGCTGGCGCCGACGGGCCCGGCGGGCCAGTTCGACCCCGGACAGCCAGGCGTGCGGGAGATCCGCCATCAGCCGCCGCTGGAGCGCCGCGGCCCGCTCGGCGAAGGACGTGCCCTTCCCGTCGCACTCCAGCAGCAGCGTGCCGCCGAAGTTCCCCACACAGGCGTCCAGAGCCGAGGCCGAGGCCGACTCCGGCGCGCCCGCCGCCAGCATGCCGCGTGTGGCGACCAGGACCGTGAGGGAGAACGAGTCCTGCCCCGACCAGCGGCGCAGTACCTCGGCGTAGGAGGAGCAGAGCACGGTGTTGGCCGACAGACCGGCGGCGCGGGCCTTCTCGCGCAAGCGCTCCCAGACGGGCGCGGGCAGCCGGTGCCTGACCCTGGCGAACCGCGCCTCGGCGGGTCTGGTCAGCTCCGGCAGCTCCGGAGGGCCGGGCAGTACGGGGGCGCGCCGCTGCCAGTGCGCCACCGCGTTGCGGTAGGCCTGGCTGCCCCGGTGCTCGGCCAGGGCGTTCACATAGTCGGCGAACGCGCCGGGCGGCACGGCCGTCGCCGAGGGTGCGCGGCCCTCGTACGCCTCGGCCAGGTCCCGGCAGACCAGCCCGATCGACCGGGCGTCGAGCACGAACAGCCGCAGGCACAGCAGGACGAACGTGGTGCCGCGGGCCGTGTAGACGGCGCAGCCCAGCTGAGGTCCGTCGGCCAGGGCGGGCAGCAGCGCGGCCGCTGTCTCGCGCTCTCGGTAGAACGCCTCGCGGGCCGCCGCGGCGTCCAGATGACGCCAGTCCACCCGGACCGGGCCCCAGCCGTCGTCGAGCGCCACGACCCGCTGGAGGCCGTCCTCGTCGACGGCGCACCGCAGCATCTCGTGCCGGGTGAGCACCGTGCGCAGCGCGCCGCGCCAACGCTCGGCGTCGAAGTCCGGCACCTCGAAGCCGTGCGCCACATAGGCCGGGGTGGCCAGCTGCGGGAAGTCCGACTCGCCGACCTGGTACGCGCTCTGCAGATCGGTCAGCGGGAACGGCCGGGGGGCGGCGCCCGGTCCGGCCCCCTCGCCCGGCGCCGGAACGCGGGGGCCGGGGAGGCCGGGGCGGGCGGCGATCGCGTCCAGGACGGGCTCCTCGGCGGCCTTCAGCCGGTCGAGGAGGTCGCGCGGCGCGTCCTCGGGAGCGTCGACGGACAACCGGCCGCGGCGGGAGCGCACCACGACGCCGTGCTCGGCCAACTCGTCGAGGAGCGCGAGCACATCCCGCCCCCCGGCGTCCAACCGTGTGTCCTCCACCGTGGTGTCCCTTCCTGACCGCTGTCCGCCGTGGGCTCTCCGCCGTACGCCGACGCCGACGCCGTGCGTTGTGCGCCGTCCGCCGTCCGCCGTCCGCCGTCCGCTTCGGCCGCTCGTCTGCTTCTTCCGCCTGACCGTCCAGATCGCCTGGATCGCCTAGAGCGACTGGTCAGCCCCCTCCGCGGCGAGCCGGTGGACGGTGCCGTCCGCCGTGAACAGCTCGCTCAGCTCGAAGTCGAAGCCCTCCGCCTGAGCGAGCGACACCAGCCGCATGGCCGCGAGGGAACTGCCGCCGAGCGCCAGGAACGGCGTGTGGACGTCGACCTGTTCGACCTGGAGCACCTGCGCCCAGATCCGGGCCAGCGCGATCTCGTCCTCGGTGCCGGGCGCGGTGGCGACGTCGGCGCTCGCGCCGGCGCCGCGGGCCGGGAACAGCGCCCGCTCGGCCGCGCCGTCGGGCAGCGGCTCGGCCGCCGGGCCCGGCCGGTGGGCCGCGATGTGCTCCGCGAGCTTGCCCACCGACTCCGTACCGCCGTCGGCGATGGACTCCAGCACGCCGCGGAAGGCCTTCAGAATGCGATCGACCGACTCCGCGTCGAAGAACGCCAGGTCGTACTTGACCTGGAAGAACAGCTGCTCCTCCGGCATCGCCTCAATCGCGAACGGGTAGTTCGTCCACCCGACGTAGCGCTCCTGGCGTACGTGCACGCCGCCGCGCCCGGACCAGCCGGTGCCGCGGGGGAAGTTCTCGAAGATCAGCAGCGACTCGAAGAGGGGCTGGCCGCTCGGCAGGTCGGTGCGCTGCTGGATCAGCGGCAGCGGGTAGTGGTCGTGTGAGCGCGCCGCGACCTGGGTGCGCTGGATCTCCCGCAGCCAGTCGCCGATCGGCTGCTGAGGCTCCAGACCCACCCGCATCGGGAGGCTGTTGATGAAGATGCCGACGATGTCCTCGACACCGGTCAGCGCCACCGGCCGGTGGGTGATGGTGATGCCGAAGCAGACGTCGTCCTGCCCGCTGCAGCCGCCGACGACCACCGCCCAGGCGCCCTGGACCAGGGAGTTGAGGGTCAGCTGGTTGGCGCGGCCGTAGGCGAGGAGCCGCTCGGTGAGTTCCTCGCCGAGGTCCAGACGCGCTTCGGCATGCATCTCCTGGGAACTGGCGGAGAGACCGAGCTGGGAGGACCGGCCGATCACGGTCGGGCGGCGGAAACCGGCCAGCCGCCGCAGCCAGTAGTCGCGGGCGCCGGCGATGTCCTCCCGCTCCAGATACGCGACGTAGTCGCCGAAGGAACGCGTCGGCCGGAGCTCGGGCAGGCGGCCTTCCAGCTTCGCGTGGTAGATCTCCAGCGAGTCGCGCAGCAGGACGAACAGCGACCACGCGTCGAGGATCAGATGGTGGTAGCTCATCACGAGCTTGTAGCGGGTCGCGCCGAGCCGGACCAGGGTTAGCCGGAACAGGGGCGCCCGGTCGTAGGCGAATCCCGTGCGCCGGTCGTCGTCCAGGTACCGCTCCAGGAGTTCGGTCTGCTCCGCCTCGGTACGGTCCGACCAGTCGAGCACCGTCCAGCCCAGCTCGGCCTTGTTCTGCACGGCCTGGAGCGGCTCGGACAGGCCTCGCGTGGCGATCCAGACCCGCAGGATCTCGTGCCGGTCGACGACCCGCTGCCACGCCTGGTGGTAGGCGTCGAGGTCGACCTCACCGTCGATCGCGTACAGGAACTGCTCGAAGTAGACGCCCGAGCCCGGATCGAGCAGCGAGTGGAAGAGCATGCCCTTCTGCATCTCGGTGAGCGGGTAGACCGCCTCGACGCCGTCGGGGTCGAGGGCGGACTCCCGTACGGCGGCCAGGTCCTCGTCCGAGAGGGTGAAGCCCTCCGGCTCGGCGGACTCCGGCTCGGCGGAGCCGGTCGGCGCGGGCCGTGTGCGCCGCTGCTCCTCGATGAAGGCGGCGGTCTCGGCGACGGTGGGGGTCGCGAAGACCTGGGTGGCGCTCAGGTCGATGCCCTCGCGGTTCGCCTTGGCGCTGATCAGGAACCCCTGGATGGAGTCACCGCCCAGCGCGAAGAAGTTGTCGTGGATGCCGACGGCGGGCAGGTCCAGGGTCTCGGACCACAGCGCGCACAGGTAGCCCTCCAGCTCGTCGCGGGCCGCGGTGTAGTCCTCCGCCAGCTCCAGCTGGGCGCCCCGCAGCTCGTGCAGGGAGCGGCGGTCGACCTTGCCGTTGTGGGTCAGCGGGATCGCGTCGATCACCGTGAACGTGGCCGGGACCATGTAGTACGGCAGCCGGTCCGCCAGGTGGGCGCGGATCGCGGCGGCGGTCGGGGGCTCGTCTGGGCAGGTCAGATGGGCGACCAGGCGCTGGTGCCCGCCCGCGCCGCGCAGCCCGGAGGCGACCGCGCCGGTGACGCCGGGGATTTCCAGCAGCCGCGCCTCGACCTCGCCGAGCTCCACCCGGTAGCCAGCGATCTTGACCTGGTCGTCCATCCGGCCGAGGAGTTCGAGTCGGCCGTCCTCGGTCCGCCGGGCCAGGTCGCCGGTGCGGAACACCCGGCCCTGGGAGGTCTCGGCGAACTTCGCGGCGGTGAGTTCGGGCATCCGGTCGTATCCCTCGGCGATGCCGGTACCCGCCATGCACAGCTCGCCCGTCTCGACCGGGTTGAGGTCGGCGTCGAGCACCCGCGGTGTCAGCTCGGCCGGGTGGCCGACCGGGACGAAGCCCTCGTACCCGACGCCGGGCAGGCATTCCCAGTATGTGCTGTAGAGAGCCTCGGTCAGGCCGTAGACGTTGAACAGCCGGGCGTTCAGGCCGCTGGCGAAGTACTTCTCCGGCAGGGCGCCGGGCATCACATCGCTGCTGCAGAAGACGTACTTCAGGGAGGTGTTGGCCGCGAACGCGGGGTTCTCCAGGATCCCGGACAGCAGGGCGGGGACGACCATCAGGGTCGTCACGGACCCGCTGTTGATCAACTCGACTAGGCGGTCGGGGTCCTTGTGGTCGCCCGGCGGGACGATGACCACGGCACCGCCCGAGAGCACCGGCCAGAAGACCTCGCGGACCAGGTTGGTGATACTGAGGGTGGTACGCAGCAGCTGCCGGTCTCCGGGCAGGAGCGGGAAGGTGCGCTGGAGCCACCGCTGGCCGCTGAGCAGGGCGCGGTGGGTCAGCATCACGCCCTTGGGCGTACCGGTGGAGCCGGACGTGTAGAACACGAACGCCAGGGCGTCCGGGGCGAGTTCGACGGGCTGGCCGAGCGGCTCGACGCCGCTGTCGAGCAGGTCCTCGACGGCCGCGAGACGGATGTCCCGCGGGCAGGGCTCGCTGAGCAGGGCACGCTCGGTGACGACGAGTTCGGCGCCCGAGTGCTCCAGGATCGTGGCGCGGCGGTCGGCCGGGTCCTCCGGGTCGACCGGGACGCAGACCCCGCCGGCGCGCAGCACGCCGAACAGGGCGGGAAGCAGCGCGAGGGAGCGCGACATATGCAGACCGACACGGCTGCCGGGACGGACGCCCTGAGCGGCGAGGGCCGCGGCGATCCGGTCCGCGTCGGCCTCGACTTGGGCGTAGGTGACCGACGCGTCCCCGTAGAGGGCTGCGGTGCGGGTGGGGGCCGACGTGGCCTGCGTGGTGAGCAGGTCATGCAGGAACGACATGCGGGGACACCATCTTCCGTGGAGTCGGTGCGGATGAGGGCAGGAGATAAGGGAGAACGGGCAGGCCGACCGGTGTGCGGCGGCCGGGCGGGTCAGTCCCGCGCCGAGCGGGGCGTGCCGGTTTGTGCGGCGGTCGTGTCGGCGGCCTCGGCGCTGACGGCGGTGTCAGTGCTGGCGGCTTCCGTGTCGGTGCTGGCGTCCTTGCCGGGCTGTACGCCCGTGGCCCCTGGGCGGGTCGGGGGAAGCAGTACCCCCGCGATCAGCGGGAGGGCGCCCGCGGTCAGGAAGACCCAGGTGATGCCGACGGTCGAGGCGAGTGCCCCGCCGATCACCGATCCGAACGGGATCACACCCCAGGTCAGCCATCGGTAGGCGGCGTTGACCCGGCCGAAGAGGGCCAGCGGAATGGTCGCCTGACGGTAGGAGACCACCGCCACGTTCCAGACCATGGACACGAGTCCGTAGGCGAAGAGTCCCCCGGCGACGACCGGCACGCTGGGCACGGCCAGGCACAGGAAGCAGACGCCGAGCAGCGGAGCCCCGCCCCGCATGACCGGCCCGTCGCCGATCAGCTTCAGGACGCGCCCGGTCACCAGACCGGCGAGGATGCTGCCGACGGCGAGACAGGTGAGCAGGAGCCCGTATCCGGACTCGGAGAGGCCGAGCCGACCGGGCGTCACGGCCCACAACGGCAGCATGGTCAGGCACATCGAGTACGAGAGGTTGTTGACGGCCGCCGCGGTCGCGAGCCGGGCGAGGTCCCGGCGGCCCCGGAAGTACCGCAGACCCGCGCCGAGTTCGCCGGCCATCGAGCGGAGCGACGTCCGCTTCCCGCCTTGCGGGGCGGCCTTGGCGCCGGCCTCGGCACCGGAACCGGCCTGGGCCGTCCGCTCCGGTCGATCGTGGCTCGCCGCCTTCACGACGGCCGCGGGCAGCAGCCCGAGCGTCCACACCGTGATCACGTACAGCGCGACCACGACGGCGAGGCCGCCGCCGGAGCCGAGCGCCACCACGTATCCGCCGAGGGCGGGCCCGAGCAGCTGCGCGAGGAACATCTGAGTGGACTGCAAGGACGCGTTGGCCCGAGGCAGTTGTCCCACCGGGACCAGCCGGGGCAGCTGGGACTGCGCGGCCACGTCGACGAAGATGCCCGCGCAGCCGATCAGGAAGGCGGTCACCACCAGCGCCCACAGCGGCAGCCGGTCGGTCGCGGCCAGTGCGCACATCACGATCACCAGCGGCAGCCGGATGGCCGAGGCCCAGCGCATCACGGTACGCGGCGCCCACCGGTCGGCGACCACCCCGGCGGGCAGCGTGGCGATGAGCCAGGGCAGCCGGACCGCGAGGCCCACCACGCTGACCGCCACCGCCGAGCGGCTGATCCCGAGGGCCAGCAGGGGGACCGCGATCTTGTAGATGCCGTCCGCGAGATCCGAGGAGACCACGGCGGACTGGAACAGCCGGAACGGCGAGCCGAGCCGCTCGCGCTGGGCACCCCCCGTCTGTGGCGTGCTCCCCGTCTGCTGCGTCTGCTGTGCCTTCGGGGACTTCTGCGTCTGCTGTGCGTCGTCCCGCCGCTTGCGGAACCCGCTCAGCATCGGTCCACCAGCAGGACGGAGCTCATCAGGGCGCCGTGGTGCGCGTTGAGTACGGGACCGCCACCGGGAACCCCATGCCGGATCAGCACACCCGAGGGGGCGCCGCCGAACATGAACGGGCCCAGCACGAAGGGGACGTCGGCGTGCTCGACCGCGCCCGTCTTCTGGTCGTAGAAGTCCAGCGAGAGACAGTCGGGCGTCACATGGCGCTGGAGGATATGACCGCCCTCCCGCTCCGCGCGCGACAGCGCGTCGCGCCAGGTCTCGTCGGAGACTTCGGGGCCGAGGACCACACCCCCGCCGCCGTATCCGCCGACGGGCTTGAGAACCAGCTCCGCGCGGTGAGCCAGGGCGTGCCGCAGCAGCTCCGCGCCGTCGGCCGCCGGGCCGGGGAAGAGGGCGGTCCAGGGCAGATGCCGCTCGATCAGCGACTGGTCGGACTCCGGGAGGGACTCCCTGTCCTCCCACAGCCAGGCCAGGGTCGTCTTGTCGCTGAGCAGCCAAGTCGCCTCGGACGTGTGCATCCGTACCTGCCCGGCGCGCACGGCGCGGATCAGGGCGTCGAGGCCGTCGCTCGGCGGCTGGTCGCAGCTGAGGAACAGGCGGAACACCGCGTCCACACGGCGGCCGTCCAGGAGCAGGGCGTCGTGCTCGTCGGTCTCCAGTTGGTCCATCAGGCAGGCGACGGTCTCCATGCCGTGGCGGCCGCCGCTCGCGCACATCGGTTCCAGCCAGGCCAGGAAGGCGTCCGGGTCCTCCAGACCGGGCGCCGCGCCTTTCCGGAACACGGGAATGGCGACCCGCGAGCCCTGGGGGAGTTCCAATGACGTACGTATTTCAGCGAACCGGGAATCCACCGCGGAAGGCGGTGTGTCAATGCGCTCTCCGCCGGGAATCGGGCGATAGAGGTCACGGAATCGCGCGGCGAGCAAATCCGCTTGCAGTGTGCCGCCGAGCGCCCCGTCGATGTTGAACTCGACGAACCAGGGGACACCGTCGCGATAGACGATGTCGGGGCGCGCCGCGACGAGCAGGTCATCGCTGAGCGGCTCCGTCCGGGACAGGAGCGGGACGGTGGCCCCGGCCACTCCCAGCACGTCCTGGAGTTCGCCGACGGTGGCGGCCCGACGGCGGCACGCGTCGAGGACCAGCCGCATCAGACGTGCGGAGACGCGTCCCAGCTCGTCGTAGTGGGCCCGGTCGACGAAGGTCGGCCGCAGCGGGCGCCACGTCCCCTTGGATCCGCTGATTCCGTCGTGGACGCCGGGCGCTCCGGTCGCCGACCGTTCCAGTGCGGCTTTCCTGAATGACTGCGGGAGTTCACTCCATACGTCGAGTGAATGACGGAGCGGGCCAGGCCTTGTTCTCATTCCCCTACATGTCTTTCTTCGCGGTGCCGCGCAGAGGGGATCACGCTCGCGCCGCCCCCGACTGCTTGGCCGGAACACTATCCCGCCGTCTCCGGCGGCGGGGTTCGGCCTAGGGACATCTGTTGATTGAGCAGCGGGGGAGGCGGATGAATGGTGTGGCGTGCGGCGAACCCATGAAGATCCATCGGTCTGCTTGTGGTGAAGCAGCAAATATCACTATGCGGTCATCCTGCTCGGCGGCCGCGACGTCGGTCGTGGCCGCTGAGCGGGGGTCGTCTTCCGGCCAGGCCGTCCCAACGACGTCACCGCCACCCCGCCCACCAGCAGCACCGCCGCGCACCAGCGCAGCCCGCTCACCCCCTCGCCCAGGATCATGGCCGCGGACGACATCCCGAACACCGGGACCAGCAGCGAGAAGGGCGCGACCGACGAGGCCGGGTGGCGGCGGAGCAGCCAGCCCCAGGCGCCGAAGCCGAAGAGGGTGGACACCCAGGCCACGAACAGGATCGCGCCGACGCCCGCCCAGTCCAGCCCGCCCAGCGCCCGCCCGATCTCGTCCCCGCCCTCCAGGGCGAACGACAGGAGCAGCAGCGGGAGGATCGGTACGACGCTGACCCAGACCATGAAGTTCAGCGCGTCCCGCGGGGCGGCCCTGCGGGTCAGCACATTGGAGAAACCCCAGGCGAAGGCCCCCGCGACCACCATCGCGAAGCCCAGCAGCGGACCCGAGGCGCCCTCGTCGTACGCGGCCACGCCGATCCCGGCGAACGCCACGCCCATCCCGAACGCCCGCACCCGGCCCGGCCGTTCGCCGAGCAGCGCGAACGCGAGCAGCGCCGTGAACACCGCCTGGATCTGGAGCACCAGCGAGGCGAGCCCGGCCCCCATCCCCGCGTCCATACCGGCGAAGACCAGCCCGAACTTGGCCACCCCCAGGGCCAGTCCGACGCCCGTGAGCCACTTCCAGCCGACGCACGGCCGCCCCACCAGGAACACCGCGGGCACCGCGGCGGCCAGGAAGCGCAGCGCGGAGAACAGCAGGGGCGGGAAGTGGCCGAGGCCGATCTCGATGACGACGAAGTTGACGCCCCAGACGGCGGCGACGAGAACGGCCAGGCAGATGTGTGCGGGTCGCATGCGTCGAGCATCCCGGCCGATGACCATGTAGCACCAGCGCGGATGTCTGCATGATTGAATGAAGCACTGCTTACGGTTTGTCGGACCAGATAAACCGGATGAACCAGAGAGACCAGATCACTGGGGAGCCGGGGCGGGAGGACGCTCGATGCTTGACCTGGCCCGGCTGCGTGCCCTGCACGCCGTCTCCGTGCACGGCACCATCGGCGCCGCGGCCGCCGCGCTCGGCTACACCCCGTCCGCCGTCTCGCAGCAGATCGCCAAGCTGGAGCGGGAGACCCGTACGACCCTGCTCGAACGCCAGGGCCGCGGCGTGCGCCTCACCGAGGAGGCCCGGCAGTTGGCCGCCGCCGGACAGGAGCTGCTGGCGATCGTCGAGCGGGCCGAGACCGACCTGGAGGAGCGCCGGGGGCTGCCGTCCGGGCGGCTGACCATCGCCGCGTTCCCCTCCGCCGCGCGCGGGCTGTTGCCCGGAGTGCTGGCCGACCTCGCGCGGCGGCATCCGGCGCTCGACACCCGGCTCAGCGAGGTCGACCCGCATCTGTCGGTCGACCTGGTGGCCAAGGCGGCGGTCGACCTGGCCGTGGCGCACGACTGGGACATCGCGCCGCTGCCCGCGCCGCCCGGCGTCGAACTGGCGCTGATCGGCGAGGACCTGTGCGACCTGCTGGTGCCCGCCGGGCATCCGCTGGCCGCCCGTGACGTGGTACGCCACGAGGACCTGCGGCACGAGCGGTGGGTCTGCCAGCCGCCCGGCCGGGTCTGCCACGACTGGCTGGTACGGACGATGCGCGCGGCCGGGAGCGAGCCCCGTATCGTCCACCAGGCCGACGAGAACCCGACGTTGATCGCCCTGGTCGCCGCGGGCCTGGGCATCGCGGTGATCCCCCGGCTCGGCCGGGGCCCGCTGCCCGCCGAGGCCGTCGCGGTACGGCTCGAACCGCTGCCGGTGCGGCGGCTGTACGCGCTGTGGCGCACCGGCGCCGCGCGCCGCCCGGCGATCGCCGATGCGGTGCGCACGCTGCGCGCGTTCTGGCCCGCGGCGGAGCGGCGGCCCTAGGCCCTGCCTTCAAACTCCCGTCTGCCTCGCGACGCCATGCACGCACTCTCGCCGCACCGGGCGCAGACCCAAGTACGTCCAGTACGAGGGCCCGCACCCGGCACGCCGAGAGCACGCACCTGACGCCGCGAGGCCGCCCTTCGGGCGACGACGGGAGTTTGAAGACAGGGCCTAGGCCCTGCCTTCTCCCTCCCGCCGTCCGCCCGGAGGGCGGGCCGGGCGGCCGCCGCGCCGGGCGTCGCCCGCCGACCCTTCCGGCCCTGAGCCGCGACAAGGGATTTCCCCGTATCGGCTTCATCCGGGGTTTCCCTACTGTCTCCCGCACCGGTGGTTCCCCTTGCCGATTCCTGTATGTCAGGTGCATGGCATTTGGGGTTTCCGGCCGGTGACGGTCCCGTACGGGGCCGTCGCGCCGGCGGCGGCGCACGGGCCTACCCAGCCCAAGGGATCGCGGACGCACCCCCCACGACGCACCGCGATTCCTCGCGCCGCCCGCTCGCGTACCGCACCGACCGCTGCTCCGGGCGTCGCCGGAGCGGCCCCTGAAAGGGATCACCGTGAACGGTTCCAGGCGGAGACTCATATCCGTCGTGGCCGCCAGCGCCACAATCCTCGGCGTGACCGCCACCTCGTCCGCGGCGCTCGCCGCTACGACGGGCCCATCCGACCGCCCCCTCGCCCCCGCGTCCCAGACCATGGATCCGGGCACGCCCGACGACGCTCCCGTGGAGAAGGTCATCGTGACCTACAAGTCACGGGCCACCGAGGCGAACTCGAACTCCGCGGCGAAGAAGGACGCCGCCGAGAAGGGCAAGAAGACCGGCGAGAAGCTGTCCTTCGAACGGCGGCTGGCCGACGGCGCCGCGCTGGTCGACCTCGGCGACGACGCCGACTCCAAGGACGTCACGGAGGTCATGAAGGCCTTCCGTGCGGACTCGTCCGTCGCGTCCGTCGAGCCCGACATCCGTGCCTACCCCACGGCCGTCGACCCGAACGACACGGACTACGCCAAGCAGTGGGACTTCTTCGAGCCCACCGGCGGCATGAACGTGCCCGGCGCCTGGGACACCACCACGGGCAGCGGCGTCACCGTCGCCGTCATCGACACCGGCTACGCCGCGCACAGCGACCTGAGCGCGAACACCGTGTCCGGCTACGACTTCATCACCGACTCCGGCGACGCCCGCGACGGCAACGGCCGCGACAGCGACCCGACGGACGAGGGCGACTGGAACGCCACCGACAACGAGTGCTACTCCGGCTCCCGCGCGAGCGACTCGTCCTGGCACGGCACGCACGTCGCGGGCACCATCGCCGCGACCGCGAACAACGGCAAGGGCGTGGCCGGCGTCGCCTACGGGGCGAAGGTCCAGCACGTACGCGTGCTCGGCAAGTGCGGCGGCTCGTCGGCGGACATCGCCGACGCCATCACCTGGGCCTCGGGCGGCTCGGTGCCGGGCGTCCCGGCCAACCCCAACCCGTCCCAGGTGATCAACCTGAGCCTCGGCGGCGCCAGCAACACCTGCCCGACGGTCTACCGCAACGCCATCAAGGGCGCGGTCTCGCGCGGCACCGCGGTCGTCGTCGCGGCGGGCAACAGCAACGCCGACGTCTCCGGCTTCACGCCCGCCAACTGCGCGGGCGTCATCAACGTGGCGGCCACCAGCCGTGAGGGCAACCGCGCCTTCTACTCGAACTACGGCAGCGGCATCGACATCTCCGCCCCCGGCGGCGAGGTCCGGCGCGCGAGCGACACTCCGGGCACCGTCACCACCCCCGAGAACGGCATCCTCTCGACGCTGAACTCCGGCGCGACCACCCAGTCCGCGGAGAACTACGAGCCGTACATGGGCACCTCGATGGCCGCCCCGCACATCGCGGGCCTCGCCGCGCTGCTGAAGTCGGCCGACTCCTCGCTGACCCCCGCCGAGATCGAGACCGCGCTCAAGGACAACGCCCGCCCGGTGCCCGGCACCTGCTCCGGCGGCTGCGGCGCGGGCATCGCCGACGCCGCCAAGACCGTCGCGGCGGTCACCGGAGGCGAGACCGGCGGCGGTGACGGCGACGGCGGCACCTTCACCAACACCTCGAACGTCACCCTCTCGGACAGGTCCACCGTCGAATCCCTGATCTCGACGACCGGTCTGACCGGAAACGCCCCGTCCGACCTGAAGGTCGGGGTGGACATCGTGCACACCTACCGCGGCGACCTGGTCATCGACCTCATCGCACCGGACGGCACCGCGTACCGGCTGAAGAACTCGAACAGCGGTGACTCGGCCGACGACGTGCACGCCACGTACACGGTCGACGCCTCTTCGGAGCTCGCCGCCGGTGACTGGAAACTGCGGGTCCAGGATGTGTACTGGGGTGACACCGGCTACATCGACTCCTGGAGCCTCACCTTCTGATCCACTCGGACAACCGGTATCCACACTGGTCAGGGGCGTGTCCGCGGCGGTCGGCCGCGGGCGCGCCCCGTCCCGTCGTCCCCGGCGCCCGCGCCCTGTGGTCCACATCGTGGACAAGGGGCCTGGATTCCGCTGGCCTACTTCGTATCCTCTGCTCAACTCGCGGAGAACCTCGCGGAGAACAGGGGGCCGCGCGGACCGGTTCCGGGGAGGGTGGCCAGGGTGAAGCCGACACCGGAGCGCGCCACGCCCGTCGGGCGCGGCGACCTTCTCACCCGCCTGACGGGCGTACTGAACAGCCGGGGCCGCGCCCTGCTCACCGGGGCGGTCGGCGTCGGCAAGACCGAGGTCGCCCAGGCCGCCGCGGCGAGCTTCGCCGCGGCGGGTGAGACCGTGGTGTGGCTCGCACCGCAGCCCGCGGACCGCGGGATACCCGGCGCGGCCGCCGCCGCGCTCGTCTCCTCCGTCCCCGCGTTCGCGCTGGACGGGCTGCCGGAGCCGCAGCGGACCGCGGTCGCGGTGCTCTGCCGGGAGGCCGAGGCTCCCGACGCGGCCCTGGACCCGATCGCGCTGCGGCTCGGCATCGCGCGCGTCCTGCGCAACCTCGCCGCTCGGGGGACCGTGCTCCTCGTCATCGACGACGCCCAGCTCATCGACGCTCAGAGCGCGGACCTGCTGCGCTTCGCGCTCCAACTCGCCCCGCCCGAACTGCGGGTGCTCGCGGTCGAGCCCCCGGCGTCGTGCGCTCCGACACCGCGGCCGCCCGTCGAACGGGCGGCGCCCGTACCCGCGTCGGAGCGTCCGGACGACGCGGAGAGGCGGCCGCCGCCGCGGACTCCCCGCACGGATTACCCTCATACGCCGCAGCCGCAGCCGGAGCGTTCGCCGGAGTCGCTGGCCCCGCTGTGGCAGCCGGAGCCGCGCCCGGAGTCGCAGCGCCCGCCGCAGTCGACGCGTCCGCCCCGGCCGCGGCGCTCGCCGGAGTCGTCGCCGGACCCACTGTGGCAGCCGCAGCCGACGCCGACGTCGGCCTCCGGGGCCATGGACCCCGGAGGGTTCCCCCTGTGGGTGCCGTCCGAGGCCGATGTGCTGCTGGTGCCGCCGCTGCACGCCGACGCCATCGCCGAACTCCTCGTCCACCACCGGCTGCCCTCCCGGATGGCGGGCCGCATCCACCGCGCCAGCGGCGGCAACCCACGGATCGCCCTCGCCGTCGGCAGATCCCTCGCGGACGCCACGACACCCGTGCACCACGCCGAGGCGCTGCCGCTGTCCGGGCGCGCCCGAGACCTGGCGCGCCGGATGCTGGCCGCCGCCTGCCCCTCCGTACGGCACTCGCTGCTGCTCGCCGCGCTCGCGCTGCGGCCGACCGCGTCGCTGATCCGGCGGGCCGGACGCCCGGACGCCGAGGCGGAGCTGGCCACGGCCGAGCGGGCCGGTCTGGTCACGCTGACGGAGGACGGGGCGGTGGCGTTCACCGCCGGGCTGCTGCCCTCGACCCTCGTCCACGACACCAGCTGGACGGTCCGCAGACAGGGCCACGCGGCGCTGTCCGCCGTCGTCGACGACCCCGTGCAGGCCGTACGGCACCGGGCCCTGGCCGCCGACGGCCCCGACGAGCGGCTCGCCGCCGAGGTCGCCGACGCCGCGGACGCGGCACGCCGACGCGGCGACAACACCCTCGCGGCCGAACTGGCCCTGCTCGCCGCGGAGTCGACGCCCGGCCCGTCGGCCGACCGCAAGCTGGCCCGGCTGACGCGGGCCGCCCAGGAGGCCGCGAGCGCCGCCCGCGCCGACCTGGCGCTGCGCGCGGCCGACGAACTGCTCGCCCGCGACGCCGAGCCCGCCGACCGGGTACGCGCCCGGCTCGCCGTACTGGACACGGCGGGGCAGGGACTGACCGACCTCGACGAGCTCTACGCCCACGCGATGGAGGACTCCGAAGGCGACTCCGGCCTGCGGGCCGCGGTGCTGCTGCGGCTCGCGGTCAAATACGTACTGGCCGACGGGGACCCGGCGCGCTCGCGGGCCGCCGCCGTGGAGGCCGCCCGGCTCGCGTCCGCGGCGGGGGACCGGCACACCGCCGCGCAGGCGCTGACCCAACAGGCCAGAGTGGACCGCGTGTTGGGTGCCCCAGGGGCCGAGAAGACGCTCGCCGAAGCGTGCGCCCTGGAGACGGCCGACGGGCCGCAGGGCGTCCGCAACACCGCACAGATCCTGACGATCCGTCATGCCCTCTTTGACGACCGGCTGCGGGAGGCCCGCGCCCTGCTGCACACACTGGTCCCCCTGGTGGAGCGGCGCGGCCCGGTCGAGGACTCCATCGAACTGTTCCACACCCTGGCCGAGGTGGAGGCGCGCCAAGGCCAGTGCGCGGCCGCGCTGTCGCACGCCGAACGGTCGCTGGCGCTGACCCTGGAGGCCGGTCTGTCGCCGGGACCCGCCTGGTTCGCGCTGGCGGTGGCCGAGACCGCGGGCGGCAGCTTCGCCCGCGCCGCGAGCTACGCCCGGCGCAGCGCCCAGGCGTCACAGGAGGAAGGCGACCACGTCTTCCTCTCCCGCAGCCTGTACGCCCTGGGCCGGGTGCAGTTGGCGACGGGCGATGTGGCGTGCGCGCTGGAGACGCTGCGCCGGGTGCAGGAGGGACAGCACGCCCACGGGACGGTCGACCCGTCCATGCTGCGCTGGCACGAGGAACTGGCGGAGGCCCTGCTCGCCAACGACGCGCCGGACGAGGCCCGGACGCTGCTCGTGGACGTCGGCCCGGTGGCCGAGCGGCTGGGCCGTACGACCGTGCTGCTGGGCTTCGACCGGGTGTACGCGCTGTGTCTGGCCGCGGGCGGCAAACCCGAGGAGGCGGCCGGGCTGCTGGCGGAGACGGCGGAGAAGTTCGCCGCGCACGGCCTGCCGCTGGAACAGGGGCGCTGTCTCATCGCGCTGGCCCGCGTGGAGCGCCGCCGCCGACGCCGGTCGGCCGCGCAGCAGGCGCTCCAGGCGGCCGCCGCGGTCTTCGAGCGGGCGGGGGCCGCGCCCTGGCTGGAGCTGGCGGCGGAGGGCCCGCCGCGTCCCGCGCGCGCCGAGACCGCCTCGCCCGTGGACGGCGGCGCGCTGCCGCAGCTGACGGAGGCCGAGTCGCGGCTGGCGCACCTGGTCGGCCAGGGGGCGAGCAACCAGGAGGCCGCGGCCCGGCTGTTCCTGAGCGTCAAGACCGTGGAGGCCCGGCTGACCCGCATCTACCAGAAGCTGGACGTACGCTCCCGCGCCCAACTGGCCAACGCCCTGAACACCGGCGCCGCCTCCGGCAACCGCTCTCGCAAGGGCGCAACCTAGCTTGATCTTTAACCTGTCCGGCGGAGCGGCCGGTGGTGGCGTGCGGTGCGCCGGGGGGCGCCGCGGTCCGCGCGCGGCACGGGCCGGGTCGCGTTGCCTAGGATGGCGAGGGTGACGTCAAGAACCAGTGACATCGAGAAGGCGGCCGGTGTGCTGCGCGCCGGCGGTCTGGTGGCTCTCCCGACCGAGACCGTCTACGGCCTGGGCGCCAACGCCGAGGACCCCGCCGCCGTCTCGCGTATCTTCCAGGTCAAGGGACGTCCGCCTTCCCACCCGCTGATCGTCCACCTCGGGAGCGCGGAGCACCTGGCCGACTGGGTCGAGGACCTGCCCGCGACGGCCCGCCTGCTGGCCGAACGCTTCTGGCCGGGGCCTCTCACGCTGGTTTTGCGGCGTGGTCGCCGGGTGCCCCTGGAGGCGACCGGCGGCCTGGAAACGGTGGCCGTGCGCGTGCCCGACCACCCCCTGGCGCTCGCGCTGCTGTCGGCCTTCGGCGGCGGTGTCACGGCGCCGTCCGCCAACCGCTTCGGCTCGGTGAGCCCCACGACCGCGGACGACGTGCGTGCCGAGCTCGGTGACGCCGTCGATTTCGTGCTGGACGGCGGCCCCTGCGAGGTCGGTGTCGAGTCGACCATCGTCGACGTCACCGGCGAGCTCCCGACCGTCCTGCGGCCCGGCGGGGTGACGCGCGAGGAACTCGAAGCGGTGCTGGGGTACCCGCTCGCGGTCCCCGCGACCAGCCGCGTCCGGGTGCCGGGCCAGCATCCCTCTCACTACGCGCCGCGTGCGCGGGTCGTCCTGGTCGAGCCGGAGAAGGTCGTCGCCGAAGCGGAGACGGCGCGGGAGCTGGGTCACCGGGTGGGCGTCTTTCTTCCTGCTCCCTTCGCCGACGCTGAGGTGAAGGCGGACGCGGTGGTGCGGGTCCCCGATTCGACGGCCGCCTATGCGCGGGGGCTGTACGGGTTCCTGCGCGAACTCGACCAGCGGGGGTGCGACCTCATTGTCGCGTCCCTGCCGACGGAGGAGGGGCTGGGGCTGGCGATCGCCAACCGGCTCCGCCGCGCCGCGGGGCCCCGGCGCACCTCGTAACCCGCTCCCCACTCCCCGCTCCCCACTCCCCGCTCCCCGCTCCCCGTTCCCCGCGCCAGGTCGGCGCGGGGAACGGCGCTGGACGCGTGGCCGCCGGGGCGAATCAGGCAGGGGCGGCCACGGCCGGGGCGGTCAGGACGCGGAGACCGCCGCGTCCAGGCCGTGAGAGGCGACGAGTTGCGCACTGCCGTCGGCCAGCCGGTAGGACAGCCCCACCACGGCGAGGCGGCCGTCGGCCACCCGTTCGGCAAGGATGCGGGAGCGTTCGAGCAGCAGGTCCACGGTGTTCCCGATGTGCTCGGCCAGGATCTCGTCGGCCTGGTCGCGTCCGGCGGCGCGGGCTGCCAGCACGCTCGGCGTCACCCGCTCGACGACGTCGCGGACGAAGCCGCCGGGCACCGTGCCGCCGTCGGCCGCGGCAGTGGCGGCTGCGACGGCCCCGCACGAGTCGTGGCCGAGCACGACGACGAGCGGGGCGTCGAGCACGCTCACGCCGTATTCGACGGTGCCGAGGACTTCCGCACCGGCGACATGCCCCGCGGTGCGCACCACGAACAGGTCGCCCAGACCGCGGTCGAAGATGATCTCGGCGGCCAGCCGGGAGTCGGAGCACCCGAACAGCACGGCGAAGGGCTGCTGGGCCGGTGCGATCTCGGCGCGGCGGACGGCGTCCTGGTTCGGGTGCTCGGGGGCGCCTGAGACGAAGCGCTGGTTACCGGCCATGAGCAGCTCGAAGGCGTCGCGGGGAGTCAGGTTCTGGATCTCGGTCATGGCGGCAGCTTACGAGTGGACATCAGCCGACGCACCGCCCGGTCCGGCCCCGCCCCGCATCGCGCCTCGTACACACGACACCGCGCCCGCCGCCTCGGACGGCGGCGGGCGCGGCGCGGTCACCAGGACCGGGTGGGAGAGGACGCGTCGGGTGTCAGCGGCGCATCGGGAGTTCCCGCCTGAGGTCGCGCTTGTCGAGCTTCGCGTTGTACTTGGCCAGCGGCTTGGCCTTCTTCTCGTCGGCCTTGACCGACGACGGGGCGACGCCCGCCCACTCCAGGATCGAGGCCGTGGCCTTGGCGCGCTCGTCCGGCTTCAGGGACGCGACGTTGGCGCCGTGGTTGGCGCCGGGGGCCACGTAGACGTACGAGTCCTTGGCGCGCTTGCCGAGGCGGAACGGCTCGGCGCCCCACGGGTCGTTCTCGCCGTTGACGAACATCATGCGCTCGGCGTTGTGCCGCACCCAGGTGTCGACGCTCCGCATCTTCCAGGGCCGGAACCACATCGGGATGTCACGCGGCACGAACTCGCGCGGCGCCTGGTAGCCGTAGCGGGAAAGGCCGTTCAGGTGCGGCTGCTTGATGTCCGGGGAGCCCAGCTCGGTGCCCGCCTGGTAGTAGTACGGCGTGTACGGCTCCAGGCCCTGGTCGGTGTAGAAGGAGAAGCCGGAGATCTCGTCCACGTAGTCGTAGATCTCCTGGTCGGTGGCGGTGGCCGCGGTGGGCACGTCCTTGCAGTCCGACTCCGAGCTGTACTGCCAGAAGGCCCACACCATGTCGGCCACGACGGCCTCGAAGGACTTGTCCAGGCTGCCGACGGTGTTGAAGGTGGCGCCGTTCTCGGCCGCCCAGGTCGCGTAGCGCTTCTTCAGCGGCTCACGGCGCACCAGCGCCTCGCGCTGCACCGCGTTGAGGGCGTCGCGGCACTCCTTGGTGCCGACGTTCTCGAAGAAGCGGTCGTACGCCGAGTCCTCGCGGTTCACCACGTCGTTGGGCGCGACGTAGGCGACCACGCCGTCCATGTCGTTCGGGTGGAAGCGCTCGTAGTACGTGGCCGTCATGCCGCCCTTGGAGCCGCCGGTGGACAGCCAGTTCTTGCTGTAGATCGGCTTCAGGGCCTTGAAGATGCGGTGCTGGTCGGCGGCCGCCTGCCGGATGTTCAGGTTGGACCAGTTGGCCCGGTCCGGACGGGACGGCTCGAAGAAGCGGTACTCCATCGCCACCTGGTTGCCGTCGATGATCCGCGTCGGCTCGGCGCGGTACGGGTTGGTGTAGAGGTGGTAGCCCGAGGTGTGGAAGACCGTCGGGCGGTCGGTGTCCTTGTGCAGCACGGACAGTCGCTGCTGGAACGTCCCCTTGTACGGCCGCCAGTGGTCGACCGGCTGGGTGTAGTTGAGGACGAAGTACCGGTAGCCGTCGTACGGCTTCTCCTCGATCAGGCTCATGCCCGGTATCGCGAGGAGCCGGTCCTTGATGTCGGTCGCCTCCGGCTCGGCGGCGGTGGCCGCCCCGGCCGCGCTCATGGTGCCTATGAGCACCACGAGCGACAGCAGCCATCTGAGCGCCTTACGCATGCACCCTCCCCTGGGTTCACGGATGTCCGCCGGAACCTATCGGAGCAACTCACCTGACACCAGAGGGGAATTGAGTCGTTTGTGTCCGTTGCGGGCGATTCGGCTGTGCTTTGGCCATGCTTTGGCTGTGAGTTGGCTGTGGTTCAGCACAAGATCCAGCCAGAGCTGACCGATCCCCTGCCGACCTTCCCTCTGACCCATACGCAGCGATTGCCCGCGTAGACCTTGACCGGGCCCGCGTACTGCGTGAACCAGTCCGCGTCCGGTACCGCGCGGCCGCCGCGCGCCTGCACGCTGACGGACATGTACTGGCGCTTTCCCGCCTTCTTGGGCCGGGTGAGGGCGCACACGAAGCCGCGGCTCTTGTAGACGTGCACGGCGCCGGTGGAGAACGACAGCGTGCGCATCTTCTTGCCGGGGCAGGGCCCGGCGGCGTGCGCCTGCCCGATGCCGGGCCCTGTCAGCCCGAGCAGCAAAGCCGCCGCCAGCGCGGCGGCGTAGAGCGGCCAGCGCCCGCGGATCAGCCAGCGCCCGCGGACCGGCCAGCGCCCGCGGCGTGCGGTCGTCTCCCCACAGCACACAGGCGCCCCTCCCGCGCTCGGCAGCGTACAGAGGTACGGACGCGGCGGGTTGGGCGAACGGTTGCACAATTGTCGAACGGATTGTGCAACCGATCCGTTCCCGGCCTCTCAGCTCAGCTCTCTGGACCGCCTTACGCCGCCGCCGACTCGGGTTCGCCCACGAACGTCCGCCACAGCCGCGCGTACCGGCCGTCCAGGGCCAGGAGTTCCTCGTGCGTGCCGTCCTCGGCGACCCGGCCGTGGTCCATCACCACCACCCGGTCCGCGCGCGCCGCCGTGGTCAGCCGGTGCGCGACGACCAGCGTGGTACGGCGGCCCGCGACGCGCTCGGTGGCCTGGTTGACCTGCGCCTCGGTGGCCAGGTCGAGCGCGGCCGTGGCCTCGTCGAGCAGCAGGATGTCGGGGTCGACCAACTCGGCCCTGGCCAGGGCGATCAGCTGCCGCTGCCCGGCCGAGAGGTTGCGGCCGCGCTCGGTGACCTCGTGCAGATAGCCGCCGTCCAGCGTGGCGATCATGTCGTGCGCGCCGACCGCCCGTGCCGCGGCCTCCACTTGGGCGTCGGTCGCCTCCGGGCGGCCGTACGCGATCGCGTCGCGCACCGTGCCCGCGAACAGGTACGCCTCCTGCGGGACGACCCCGAGCCGGTGCCGGTACGCGGTCAGGTCGAGGGCGCGCAGATCCGTGCCGTCGACGACGACCCGGCCGCTGGTCGGGTCGTAGAACCGGGCGACCAGCTTGACCAGGGTCGACTTGCCCGCGCCGGTCTCGCCGACGAACGCGACCGTCTGGCCCGCCGGGATGCGCAGCGCGACGTCGCTCAGCGCCGCCTCCTTGCCGCCGCCGTTGCCGCCGTTGCCGCGGCTGTCGCCGTCACCGCGTGCGCCGTATTCGCCGCCCGTGCCGCCCGCGTCGCCCGTGCTGCCCGCGCCGTCTTCGCCGTACGAGAAGTGCACGTCCTCGAAGGCGATCTCGCCCCGCAGGGACGGCACGTCGAGCGGCTCGTCGGCCGCGGCGGTCGAGGTCGGCTCCCGCAGCAGCTCCTGGATGCGGCCGAGCGAGACGGCCGCCTGCTGGTAGCCGTCGAAGACCTGCGACAGCTGCTGCACGGGCGCGAAGAACAGCTCGATGTAGAGCAGGTACGCGACCAGCGCACCGGTCGTCAGGGTCCCGGCCTCCACCCGGCCCGCGCCCACGATCAGCACGGCCGCCGCGGCCGCCGACGACAGCAGCTGCACGAACGGGAAGTACACCGAGATCAGCCACTGGCCGCGGACACGCGCCCGCCGGTAGTCGTCGCTGCGCTCGACGAACCGCGCGTAGCCGGTGCGCTCGCGCCCGAAGGCCTGCACGATCCGCAGCCCGGACACCGACTCCTGGAGGTCGGCGTTGACCAGAGACACCCGCTCGCGGGCGAGCTCGTACGCCTTCACGCTCGACTTGCGGAAGAAGTACGTCCCGACGATCAGGACGGGGAGGGTCGCGAAGACCACCAGGGCGAGCCCCACATCGATCACCAGCAGCGCGACCATGATGCCGAGGAAGGTGACGACGGACACGAAGGCGGTGACGAGCCCCGTCTGCAAGAAGGTGGACAGCGCGTCCACGTCCGTGGTCATCCGGGTCATGATCCGCCCGGTCAGCTCACGCTCGTAGTAGTCGAGCCCCAGCCGCTGCAACTGCGCGAAGATCTTCAGGCGCAGCGAGTACAGGATGCGCTCGCCGGTACGGCCCGTCATCCGGATCTCGCCGATCTGCGCGCCCCACTGGATCAGCACGGTCAGCAGCGCGAGCACCGCCGCGGCCCACACCGCGCCGAGCGCGGTCTGCTGCACGCCCTCGTCGATGCCGTGCCGGATCAGCACCGGCAGCAGCAGGCCCATGCCCGCGTCGACGGCGACCAGCGCCAGGGCCAGCAGCAGCGGAAGACCGAAGCCGCGCAGCAGCCTGCGCAGCCCGTACGACTCCTCGGGCGCGACCGCCCGCGCCTCGTCGATGTCCGGGGTGTCGGCCGCCGGAGGCAGCGCGTCGACCTGCGCGAGCAGCTCCGGGGTCGCCGGAGAGCCCGACAGCGCGGCGTCCCTGGGCTCGCGGTCGCCGGTCCACAGGCGCGGCGTGATGCCCCGCTCGGCGTCGAACTCGGCGTCCAGCTCATCCCGTACCGAGGTGTCCTCCAGCGGCTCGGGGGCGGTGGGCGGCGTGTGACCAGGCGATACGCCGCCGAGCTCGTCCGGGTCGGTCAGCAGCCGCCGGTACAGGGCCGAGCGGCGCTCCAGCTCCTCGTGAGTGCCGATGTCGGCGAGCCGCCCGCCGTCCAGTACGGCGATGCGGTCGGCGAGGTTGAGCGTGGAGCGGCGGTGCGCGATGAGCAGCGTCGTACGCCCGGCCATGACGCCCCGCAGCGCCTCGTGGATCTCGTGCTCCACGCGCGCGTCGACGGCCGAGGTGGCGTCGTCCAAGAGCAGCAGCCGGGGATCGGTGAGGATCGCCCGCGCCAGCGCGATGCGCTGGCGCTGGCCGCCGGAGAGGGTCAGGCCGTGTTCGCCGACCGTGGTGTCGTAGCCGTCCGGCAGCTCGGCGATGAAACGATGCGCCTGGGCGGCGCGCGCGGCGGTCTCGATCTGCTCCTGGGTGGCGTCGGGGACCCCGTACGCGATGTTCGCCCGTACCGTGTCCGAGAACAGGAAACTGTCCTCGGGGACCAGCCCGACGGCGGCCCGCAGGGACGCGAGGGTCAGCTCGCGCACATCGTGCCCGCCGACCAGCACGGCCCCGTGCGTCACGTCGTAGAAGCGCGGCAGCAGCAGCGAGACCGTCGACTTGCCGCTCCCGGACGACCCGACCACGGCGACGGTCTCACCGGGACGGATCTCCAGCGAGAACCCGTCGAGCACGGGCCGAGTCGTGGAGCCGCCCCCGCCCGCCGAGCCCGCCGAGCCCGCCGAGTCCGCCGAGTCCGCGGACTTGGTGGACTCATACGAGAATCCGACCGCGTCGAACTCGACCGTGGCCGGAGCGTCCGCGGGAAGCTCCTTGCGGCCGTCCTCGATGAACGGCTCGGTGTCGATCAGATCGAGCACCCGCTCGACACCGGCGCGCGCCTGCTGCCCCACGGTGAGCACCATGGCCAGCATCCGCACCGGCCCGACCAGCTGCGCCAGATACGTCGAGAACGCGACGAACGTGCCGAGCGTGATCTCGCCCCGCACCGCCAGCCAGCCGCCCAGCGCCAGCATCGCGACCTGCCCGAGCGCCGGTACGGACTGCAGCGCCGGGGTGTACCGCGCGTTGAACCGGATCGTCCGCAGCCGCCCCGCGAACAGCCTCCGCCCGACCTCCCTGAGCTTCCCGGTCTCCTGCTCCTCCTGCCCGAACCCCTTGACGACCCGCACCCCGGACACCGCGCCGTCCACGACACCGGCCACCGCGGCCGCCTGGGCCTGCGCGTACCAGGTGGCGGGGTGCAGCCGGGTCTTGCTGCGCTTGGCGATGAACCACAGGGCGGGCGCGACGGCGAGCGCGACCAGGGTCAGCGGCAGCGACAGCCACGCCATGATCGCCAGCGAGATGGCGAAGAGCAGGAAGTTGCCGATGGTCATCGGCAGCATGAAGAGCAGACTCTGGATCAGCTGGAGATCACTGGTGGCCCGCCCGACGACCTGCCCGGTGGACAGCTCGTCCTGCCGCCGCCCGTCGAGCCTGGTGACAGCGCCGAACATGTCCGTACGGAGGTCGTGCTGGACGTCGAGCGCGAGCCGCCCGCCGTAGTACCGCCGGATGTACGTCAGTACGTACACGACGACCGCGGCGGCCAGCAGCAGCCCGGTCCAGACGGCCAGCGAGCGCTGTCGCGTATCGATGACATCGTCGATGATCACCTTGGTGATGAGCGGAACGAGCGCCATCACGGCCATCCCGCCGAGCGAGGCCCCGAGCGCGAGCAGCACGTCCTTCGGGTACCGCCACGCGTACCCGGCCAGCCGCCGCGCCCAGCCTTGTTGCTCCGCCCCGCTCACCCGTGCCGCCTCCCGTTTCCACCTGTGCTGCCGCAAGGCACCAACACCGGGGGGCGGGGATTTCATCCCGTGGGCACGGGAGCGGAGTGGGGGCAACCCCGGGGAGGGGGAAGATCGCTCGGACACGGCCGGGTACGCGGGCCCGACACGGCCCTGCACCTGGAACTCGACGGCGAAGCCAACCACATCGAGTCCAAGGCCCACAGCACGGCCTGATCGGCCCTGCGAGCGGCGTCACGGGCGTGCGCTAGCGTGCCCGCTATGGCTGAACTCGGACCCGTCGCCTGGCCGCCCGCCCCGATAAAGACCGAACGGCTCGTACTCCGCGAGCCCGAGGTCCGGGACCGTGCGGCGTTCGTCGAACTGCTCGCGTCGCCTGAGGTGCATACCTACCTCGGTGGGCCCCAGCCGCGCGATGACCTCGAACGCTCCGTCCCCGAGATGCCTGAGCGCCGCCCCGGTCGCTTCGTGGTCGACCTCGACGGGGCGATGATCGGCCAGATCACCCTCTACCGGGATACGGGACACATTCGCCAGGCCGCCGGGAAGGTCGAACTCGGCTACTTGCTGCTGCCGGAGGCATGGGGATACGGGTACGCCGCCGAGGCGTGCGCGGCGGCACTCGGCTGGTTCGCGGGCGCGTTGCCGGGCGAGCCGGTGGTGCTCGCCACCCAGACCGCCAACGTCCGCTCGATGCGCCTCGCGGCGAAGCTGGGGTTCACCGAGGCGGAGCGGTTCGAGGCCTACGGCGCCGAGCAGTGGCTCGGCGTGCGCTCCTCGGCCACGCCGTCGTGAGACCAGTCGCGGGCGCGCCGGATTCAGGCCGCCTCGTTCAGCAGCCGGGACGGGCGCTCGCGGCCTGGGCCGAGTAGGTCCTGCAGCGGGGGTGCCGCCTCGTACCAGCGCTACATAGCTGAGATAGGGGGCGCGGGCTCTCGGCGGGCAAGGCGGGCCGCGTCGCTGGTGCGGGTCCCGTCGAGGGGTCAGGCGCGCGGCGGGGCCGTGGAGGCCCGTACCGTCAGCTCGCCGTGCACCACGGCCAGACCGTCCGGCGGCTCCTGCTCGCGGCCCGCCGCGATCCGCCCGGCCCGCGCCCCGGCGTCGTGCAGCGGCAGCCGTACGGTGGTGAGCGCCGGGGCGGCGTCCACGCTGAACGGCAGATCGTCGAAGCCCGCGACCGACACGTCGGCGGGGACGCGCAGCCCGCGCTCGCGCAGCGCGGCGCAGGCGCCCAGTGCCACGGTGTCGTTGGCGGCCACGATCGCCGTCAGATCCGGGGCCCGCCGCAGCAGTTCGTCGACCGCCCGGTAGCCGGACGCGCGGTCGTAGGGCCCGTGCGCGGTGAGCTCGGGCCCGGTCGGAAGGCCCGCGGCGGCGAGGGCCTCGCGGTGGCCCTCCAGCCGGTGCCGGGTGGTCGTGCGCTCCTCGGGGCCCGCGATGTAGCCGATCCGCCGGTGGCCCAGGGACAGGAGGTGGGCGGTCAACTCGCGTCCGCCGCCCCGGTTGTCGAAGGTGAGCGCGACGGCCCCGGTGTCGGGCGCGGGCGGCCGCCCGCACAGCACGACCCGCGTCCCGGCGTCGGTCAGCCGCCGCAGCTTGGCGCCGAGTGCCGCCGCATGCTCGGCGCCCTCGACGGCGCCGCCGGTGATGACCACCGCGGCGGCGCGCTGGCGCTGGAGGAGCGTGAGATAGGTCAGTTCGCGCTCGGGGGAGCCGCCCGTGTTGCACACCACCGCGAGGCGCTCGCCGCCCGCCCGGCCGCCGGGGCCGCCGATCTCGGACTGGACGGCTCCGGCCATGATGCCGAAGAACGGGTCGGCGATGTCGTTGACGAGGATGCCGACCAGATCGGACGTGGCGGCGGCGAGCGAGCTGGCCGGGCCGTTGAGTACGTAGTCCAGCTCGGCGACCGCGCTCAGCACCCGCTCCCGCGTGGCCTCGGCGACCGGGTAGTTGCCGTTCAGCACGCGCGAGACGGTCGCCGGGGAGACCTGGGCGCGGGCCGCCACATCCGCCAGGGTCACGGTCATCTCGGGCCTCCCAGAGCCGCTCGGTCACGCGTCGCGACGCCCCGCGCCGCCGAGTTCGCCGGACGTCTTGTCCAGGTCATGTGGATCAGGCTAGCTTTTCTCCCGATAGAAAGCGCTTGCTATCCGGTGCTGTACGGCAGGGCGGGCGCTCCTGAGCACGGCGGAGAGGGACACTCGTGACACGCAAGACGGTGCGCATCGCCATGAACGGCGTAACCGGGCGGATGGGCTACCGCCAACACCTGGTCCGCTCGATCCTCGCGCTGCGCGAGCAGGGCGGCCTCGACCTCGGCGACGGCACCGTGCTCTGGCCGGAGCCGGTACTCGTCGGCCGCAGGGAACACGCGCTGCGCGCGCTCGCCGAACGGCACGGCCTGGAGCACTACTCCACCGACCTGGACGCCGTACTCGCCGACGACACGGTCGACGTCTACTTCGACGCGCAGGTCACATCCGCCCGCGAACAGGCGCTGCGCAAGGCGATCGCCGCGGGCAAGCACCTCTACACCGAGAAGCCGACCGCCACCGGCCTGGACGGCGCACTGGAGCTGGCCCGCCTCGCCGACGCCGCGGGCGTCAAGCACGGCGTCGTCCAGGACAAGCTGTTCCTGCCGGGCCTGCTCAAGCTGAAGCGGCTGATCGACGGCGGCTTCTTCGGCCGCGTCCTGTCGGTGCGGGGCGAGTTCGGCTACTGGGTCTTCGAGGGCGACTGGCAGGAGGCCCAGCGCCCCAGCTGGAACTACCGCGCCCAGGACGGCGGCGGCATCGTCGTCGACATGTTCCCGCACTGGGAGTACGTGCTGCACGAGCTGTTCGGCCGGGTCCGCACCGTCCAGGCGCTCACCGCGACCCACATCCCGCAGCGCTGGGACGAGCGCGGCAAGCCGTACGACGCCACCGCCGACGACGCCGCCTACGGCGTCTTCGAGCTGGACGGCGGCGTGGTCGCGCAGTTCAACTCCTCCTGGGCGGTGCGGGTGAACCGCGACGAGCTGGTCGAGTTCCAGGTCGACGGCACCGAGGGCTCGGCCGTCGCGGGCCTGCGCGACTGCCGCGTCCAGCACCGCAGCGCGACCCCCAAGCCGGTGTGGAACCCGGACCTGCCGGCGACCGAGTCCTTCCGCGACCAGTGGCAGGAGGTCCCGGACAACCTGCCCGCCGGGTCCGACGGCTTCGACAACGGCTTCAAGGCCCAGTGGGAGCTGTTCCTGCGGCACGTCCACACCGGCGCGCCCTACCACTGGGACCTGCTCGCGGGCGCGCGCGGCGTGCAACTCGCCGAGCTGGGCCTGAAGTCGTCAGCCGAGGGCCGCCGCCTCGACGTCCCGGAGCTGTCGCGGTGACCGTCCTCCTGCCACGCGCGCGTGGCGGCGTCTACGCCTACACGCCCCGCCCCGAGCCCCTCGCCGTCGCCGACGGCGCCCCGCTCGTCTCCCGTACGGTCTTCTCGGCCGCGCATGTGGTCGCCGACCCGTACGCCGACACCTCGCCCGCGTCCCCCGACTCACCGGCCGCCGTCGACTGGGACGCGACCCTCGCCTTCCGCCGCCACCTGTGGTCGCACGGGCTCGGCGTCGCCGAGGCGATGGACACCGCCCAGCGGGGCATGGGCCTGGACTGGCCGGTGGCCGCCGAACTGATCAGGCGGTCCGCCGCCGAGGCGCGCGCGACCGGCGGACGCATCGCCTGCGGGGTCGGCACCGACCAGCTCGCGGCCGGTCCCGCGGGCTCGCTGGACGCGGTGCGGGCCGCCTACGAGGAGCAGCTCGCCGTCGTCGAGGACGCGGGGGCGCAGGCCGTCCTGATGGCGTCCAGGGCCCTCGCCACCGCCGCCCGCGGCCCCGAGGACTACCTCCAGGTGTACGGGCGCCTGCTGCGCCAGGCCGCCGAGCCGGTGATCCTGCACTGGCTCGGCCCGATGTTCGACCCGGCCCTTGAGGGCTACTGGGGGTCGTCCGACCTGGACGCCGCGACCGAGACCTTTCTGGAGGTCATCGCCGCGCACCCGGACAAGGTCGACGGCATCAAGGTCTCGCTCCTGGACGCCGGGCGCGAGGTCGCGCTGCGCCGCCGCCTGCCCGAGGGCGTGCGCTGCTACACCGGCGACGACTTCCACTACCCCGAGCTGATCGAGGGCGACGAACGCGGCTTCAGCCACGCCCTGCTGGGGATCTTCGACCCGCTCGGGCCGCTGGCCGCGCAGGCCGTGCGCACCCTGGACACCGGCGACGCCAAGGGCTTCCGGGAGCTGCTGGACCCGACGGTCGCGCTGTCCCGCCACCTGTTCGCACCGCCCACCCGCTTCTACAAGACGGGCGTGGTGCTGCTGGCCTGGCTGGCGGGCCACCAGCGGCACTTCTCGATGGTCGGCGGCCTCCAGTCGGCGCGCTCCCTGCCGCATCTGGCGCGCGCGTACGAACTCGCCGACGGACTCGGCCTGTTCCCCGACCCGGCGCTGGCCGAGGCCCGGATCAAGGCCCTCCTCACCGTGCACGGAGTGGACCAGTGAGCCCCGCCAGCGAGACCCGCGCCCCCGACCTGGCCCGCTTCAGCGTCAACCAGATGACGGTCAGACAGCTCACGCTCCCCGAACTGGTCACGTCCTGCGCGGCCTCGGGCATCCCCGGCGTCGGCCTGTGGCGCGAGCCGGTCCAGGAGTACGGGGTCGAGCAGGCGGCCCGGCTGGTACGGGGCGCGGGGCTCGCCGTCACCACGCTCTGCCGCGGCGGCTTCCTCACCGCGATCGACGCCCACGCGCGCGTGGCGGCCGTCGACGACAACAAGGCGGCGATCGACGAGGCCGCGGCGCTCGGCACCGACACCCTGGTCCTGGTCTCCGGCGGCCTGCCGCCCGGCAGCCGCGACCTGCACGGGGCGCGGGAGCGCGTCGCGGACGCGCTGGCCGAACTGGCCCCCTACGCGGCGGACCGCGGCGTCCGGCTGGCCATCGAGCCGCTGCACCCGATGTACGCCGCCGACCGCTGCGTGGTCTCCACGCTCGGCCAGGCGCTCGACCTGGCGGAGCGCTTCCCGGCCGGTCAGGTGGGCGTGTGCGTGGACACGTACCACGTCTGGTGGGACGACTTGGCGCCCGCCCAGCTCGTCCGGGCGGGGCAGGGCGGCCGACTGCACGCCTTCCAGCTGGCCGACTGGGTCACGCCCCTCCCGCAGGGGGTGCTCACCGGGCGCGGCCAACTCGGCGACGGGGCCGTCGACCTGGCCGACTGGCGCCGCCAGGCGGACGCGGCCGGGTACACGGGCCCGATCGAGGTGGAACTCTTCAACGACGCCCTGTGGGCGCGGGACGGGCGCGAGGTCCTCGCGGAGACGGCCGCCCGGTTTGTCGCGAACACCCCGGAACGCCGACCCTGTCGACCCTCCGGAAAAATAACCGCGTGAAGTCGTACAACCCTTTCCGGGTGACGTGGGTCGTACACGGTGTCAGGGCCTCCGGGGAGGGGCGATCCGGGGGGATCGAGACGCCCTGACAGGGGGGAACAGGGGAGGGGAGACCGAGGGGGTCCGGCCGACGGGCCGGACCCCCTCGAAGTTTCCCCGGACCGGGGTTTTCCACAGGCTTCCCGCGTTGTCGTACTCCGGCGGTAGCGTCGGATCATGTCCACACAGCCGACAGCGCCCCAGCCTCAGCAGGCGGTGGTCGAGGGAGTCCTGGAACGGATCACCTACGCCAACGAGGAGAACGGCTACACGGTCGCTCGGGTCGACACCGGCCGCGGCGCGGGCGACCTGCTGACCGTCGTCGGCGCACTGCTGGGCGCGCAGGTCGGCGAGTCGCTGCGCATGCAGGGCCGCTGGGGCTCGCACCCCCAGTACGGCAAACAGTTCACGGTGGAGAACTACACGACGGTGCTGCCCGCCACCGTCCAGGGCATCCGCCGCTACCTCGGCTCGGGCCTGATCAAGGGCATCGGCCCGGTGATGGCCGACCGGATCACCACTCACTTCGGCGTGGACACCCTCGACGTCATCGAGTCCGAGCCGAAGCGGCTCATCGAAGTGCCCGGACTCGGCCCGAAGCGCACGAAGAAGATCGCCGCCGCCTGGGAGGAGCAGAAGGCCATCAAAGAGGTGATGGTCTTCCTCCAGGGCGTCGAGGTCTCCACCTCCATCGCCGTGCGCATCTACAAGAAGTACGGCGACGCCTCGATCTCCGTAGTGAAGAATCAGCCCTACCGCCTGGCCGCCGACGTGTGGGGCATCGGCTTCCTCACCGCCGACCGCATCGCCCAGGCCGTCGGCATCCCGCACGACAGCCCGGAGCGGGTCAAGGCGGGCCTCCAGTACGCCCTGTCCCAGTCCACCGACCAGGGGCACTGCTTCCTGCCCGAGGAGCGGCTCATCGCGGACGCCGTGAAGCTGCTCCAGGTCGACACCGGCCTGGTCATCGAGTGCCTGGCCGAACTCGCGGCCGACGAGGAGGGCGTCGTACGGGAACGGGTGCCGGGCCCCGACGGCGGGGAGCCGGTCACCGCCGTCTACCTGGTGCCCTTCCACCGGGCGGAACTGTCCCTGGCCGCCCAGGTGCTGCGGCTGCTGCGCACCGACCAGGACCGGATGCCCGCCTTCGCCGACGTGGCCTGGGACAAGGCCCTGGCGTGGCTCGCCGACCGCACCGGCGCCGAGCTCGCCCCGGAGCAGGAGCAGGCGGTCCGGCTGGCCCTCACCCGGAAGGTCGCCGTGCTCACCGGCGGCCCCGGCTGCGGCAAGTCCTTCACGGTGCGCTCGATCGTGGAGCTGGCCCGCGCCAAGAAGGCCAAGGTGGTGCTCGCCGCCCCCACCGGGCGGGCCGCCAAGCGGCTCGCCGAGCTGACCGGCGCCGAGGCCTCCACGGTGCACCGCCTGCTCGAACTGAAGCCGGGCGGGGACGCGGCCTACGACCGGGACCGCCCGCTGGACGCCGACCTGGTGGTCGTGGACGAGGCGTCCATGCTGGACCTGCTGCTCGCCAACAAGCTCGTGAAGGCGGTGGCACCCGGTGCCCATCTCCTCCTGGTGGGTGATGTCGACCAGCTGCCGAGCGTCGGCGCGGGCGAGGTGCTGCGGGACCTGCTCAGCGACGGCGGCCCGGTCCCCGCGGTCCGGCTGACCAGGATCTTCCGCCAGGCCCAGCAGTCCGGCGTGGTCACCAACGCGCACCGCATCAACTCCGGGGTCCCGCCCCTCACCCAGGGGCTGAACGACTTCTTCCTCTTCGTCGAGGACGAGACCGAGGACGCCGGGAAGCTCGCCGTGGACGTCGCGGCCCGGCGCATACCGGCCAAGTTCGGGCTCGACCCCCGGCGCGACGTCCAGGTGCTGGCCCCCATGCACCGCGGCCCGGCCGGGGCGGGCACCCTCAACGGCCTGCTCCAGCAGGCGATCACCCCCGCCAGGCCCGAGCTGCCCGAGAAGCGGTTCGGCGGCCGGGTCTTCCGCGTCGGCGACAAGGTCACCCAGATCCGCAACAACTACGAGAAGGGCGAGAACGGCGTCTTCAACGGCACGGTCGGCGTCGTCACCGCACTCGACGCCGACGAACAGCGGCTGACGGTCCTGACCGACGAGGACGAGGAGGTGCCCTACGACTTCGACGAACTCGACGAACTCGCGCACGCCTACGCGGTGACGATCCACCGCTCCCAGGGCAGCGAGTACCCGGCCGTGGTGATCCCGGTCACCACCGGGGCCTGGATGATGCTTCAGCGGAACCTGCTCTACACCGCCGTCACCCGCGCCAAGAAGCTCGTCGTCCTGGTCGGCTCCCGCCGGGCGCTCGGCCAGGCGGTGCGCACCGTCTCGGCGGGCAAGCGCTGCACCGCGCTCGCCCACCGTCTGCGCGGCGGCCAGAGCGGGCCGGGGACCCCCGTAGACCCCCCGAGTGGCGCGCCGTCACCCGAGTGATCGATCATTTCGGTGGTGTGTGTCACGGAGGGGTTCCGCAGCCGGGTCTCAGGGGGCAGGATGAGCAGGCTGGCGGCACTGAGTGCCGCCAATAGGCCCAATGGTCGACCCCGAGTGCACTCTCCAGGGCCAAATGGGGGATGGTAGAGACAGTCAGGGCACCTCGAAGAAGAGGCACAACGTCGGTGAGGGATGACGTGAGCGACAACTCTGTAGTACTGCGGTACGGCGATGGCGAGTACACCTACCCGGTGATCGACAGCACCGTCGGCGACAAGGGCTTCGACATCGGGAAGCTCCGGGCCCAGACCGGTCTGGTGACCCTGGACAGCGGATACGGCAACACCGCCGCCTATAAATCCGCGGTCACCTATCTCGACGGCGAACAGGGCATCCTGCGGTACCGCGGCTACCCGATCGAGCAGCTGGCCGAGCGCTCCACCTTCCTCGAGGTGGCGTACCTGCTCATCAACGGCGACCTGCCGACCGTCGACGAGCTCTCGACGTTCCGTAACGAGGTCACCCAGCACACGCTGCTGCACGAGGACGTCAAGCGGTTCTACGACGGCTTCCCGCGCGACGCGCACCCGATGGCGATGCTGTCCTCCGTGGTCAGCGCGCTGTCCACGTTCTACCAGGACAGCCACAACCCGTTCGACGAGAAGCAGCGCCACCTGTCGACGATCCGGCTGCTCGCCAAGCTGCCGACGATCGCCGCCTACGCGTACAAGAAGTCGGTCGGCCACCCGGTCGTCTACCCGAGCAACGACCTCGGCTACGTCGAGAACTTCCTGCGCATGACGTTCTCGGTGCCCGCCGCCGAGTACGAGCTGGACCCGGTCGTGGTCTCCGCGCTCGACAAGCTGCTGATCCTGCACGCGGACCACGAGCAGAACTGCTCGACCTCCACCGTCCGCCTGGTCGGCTCCTCGCAGGCGAACATGTTCGCCTCGATCTCCGCGGGCATCTCCGCGCTGTGGGGTCCCCTGCACGGCGGCGCCAACCAGTCCGTCCTGGAGATGCTGGAGGGCATCCGGGACTCGGGCAACGACGTCGACACCTTCATCCGCAAGGTGAAGGACAAGGAGGACGGCGTCCGCCTGATGGGCTTCGGCCACCGGGTCTACAAGAACTTCGACCCGCGCGCCAAGATCATCAAGGCCGCCGCGCACGATGTGCTGTCGGCGCTCGGCAAGTCCGACGAGCTCCTCGACATCGCGCTCAAGCTGGAGGAGCACGCGCTGTCCGACGACTACTTCGTCGAGCGCAAGCTCTACCCGAACGTGGACTTCTACACCGGCCTGATCTACCGGGCCATGGGCTTCCCGACCGAGATGTTCACGGTGCTCTTCGCGCTGGGCCGACTGCCCGGCTGGATCGCCCAGTGGCACGAGATGATCAAGGAGCCGGGTTCCCGCATCGGCCGCCCGCGCCAGATCTACACGGGCCACGTCGAGCGCGACTTCGTCCCGGTCGAGGCGCGCTGAGCGACCGCGACCGCCTCGCGGCGACCGTCCTCGCGCGCGGAGACCGCCGCCGCGCGGATCGCGCCCGCCCGCAGCCGGAAAGCGCCCCGCAGCCGGAAAAGCGCCCCGCAGCCGGACCCCCCACGGGCCGACTGACGGGGCGCTTCCCCTTTCCCGAAGCGGATTCCCCCCACGGGATCCGCTCGGGTGTCCGCGTGGTCCTGCGTGGTGCCGCATGCGGTCCGCCGGGACGCGTACGTACGGGAGGGCCGCTCAAGCTCCCCGGTGCACGTGCCCCGGCCAACAACATCCCGGAGACGTCCCCCAAGACGTCCCCCGACGGCGGACACGTCCCCCAAGACATCTCCGCCATCCCCTACTTAGACCCGCGACCCCCGCGAATGGTTACGCGGGAATCACTGTGATCTACGTCTCTTGCACAGGCGCCGTAGCGGTGCAAGAGGGACCGAATCCCGATCCGGTCCCGAGCGTAAGGGTATTGCGTGCCCTGTAGTGACTATGTGAAGGACCTGAGTCGAAGGCTGTTGGTCACCACGAAGACCGACGAGAAGGCCATAGCCGCGCCCGCGATCATCGGATTGAGCAGCCCGGCGGCGGCCAGCGGCAGCGCGGCGACGTTGTAGCCGAAGGCCCAGCACAGGTTGCCCTTGATGGTGGCCAGGGTCCTGCGGGACAGCCGGATCGCGTCCGCGGCCACCCGCAGGTCGCCCCGGACGAGCGTGAGGTCACCGGCCTCGATCGCCGCGTCCGTGCCGGTTCCCATGGCCAGGCCCAGATCGGCGGTGGCCAGCGCGGCCGCGTCGTTGACGCCGTCGCCCACCATCGCCACGGTGCGTCCGTCCCGCCGCAGCCGCTCCACCACGGCCACCTTGTCCTGCGGCAGCACCTCGGCGTACACCTCGTCGATGCCGACCTCGGCCGCGACCGCGTCGGCGACCGCCTGGTTGTCGCCGGTCAGCAGCACAGGCCGCAGGCCGAGCCCGCGCAGCCGGCCGACCGCTTCGGCGCTGGTCTCCCGGACCGCGTCGGCGACCGTGAGCACGCCGCGCGCCGCGCCGTCCCAGGCCACGGCCACGGCGGTACGCCCCTGGGCCTCGGCCGCCGCCTTGGCGCGGGCGAGCCCGTCCGGGAGCGCGATTCCGGCCTCCGCGAGCAGCCGCTCCCGGCCGACGAGCACCCGGTGCCCGTCCACCGTGCCGCGTACGCCGAGCCCCGCGACGCTCTCGAAGTCCTCGGCCGCGGGCAGGGCGCCGACCCGCGCGGCGGCGCCGTCCGCGATGGCCTGGGCGACGGGGTGCTCGGACGCGTGCTCCAGGCCGCCCGCCAGCCGCAGCAGCGTCCGCACGCTGTCGGCGTCGGTGGCGCCTGCGGTGTCGGTGGCGCCTGCCGTGGCGGGGGCGCCGGCGGTGGCGTCGGTGGCGGTGCGGCTAGCGGCGGTGGAGCCGGATCCGGTGGCGTCCGTGGCGTCGGCGGTGCCCGGACCGCCCGTGCCGTCCGCGGCGTACGCCTCGCGCAGCCGCATCCGCCCGCTGGTCACGGTCCCGGTCTTGTCCAGGACGACGGTGTCGACCCGGCGCGTGGACTCCAGCACCTCGGGCCCCTTGATCAGGATGCCGAGCTGGGCGCCGCGCCCAGTGCCGACCAGCAGCGCGGTCGGCGTGGCCAGGCCGAGCGCGCACGGGCAGGCGATGATCAGCACCGCGACCGCGGCCGTGAAGGCGGCGCCCGCGTCGCCCGTGAAGGCGAGCCAGGCGACCAGCGTGCCGACCGCGATCGCCATGACGACCGGCACGAACACGGCCGAGACGCGGTCCGCCAGGCGCTGCACCGCGGCCTTTCCGGCCTGCGCGTCCTCGACGAGCTTCGCCATCCGGGCCAGCTGGGTGTCCGCGCCGACCCGTGTCGCCGTGACGACCAGGCGTCCCGCGGTGTTCACACAGCCACCGGCCACCGCGTCCCCGACGGTGACGTCCGCCGGGACGGACTCGCCGGTCAGCATCGACGCGTCCACGGCCGAGGAGCCCTCGGTGACGGTGCCGTCGGTGGCGATCTTCTCGCCCGGCCGTACGACGAAGAGGTCCCCGACCGCCAGCCGCTCGACCGGAATCCTTACCTCCGCTCCATCCCGCAGTACGGACACGTCCTTGGCGCCGAGGGTGAGCAGCGCCCGCAGCGCGGCGCCCGCCTTCCGCTTGGACCGGGCCTCCAGATAGCGGCCGAGCAGGATGAACGTGATGACGCCCGCGGCGACCTCTAGGTAGATGGTGCTCGCGCCGTCGGTGCGGGAGATCGTCAGGTCGAAGCCGTGCCGCATTCCGGGCATCCCCGCGTCCCCGAAGAACAGCGCCCACAGCGACCAGCCGAACGCCGCGAGGGTGCCGACCGAGATCAGGGTGTCCATGGTGGCGGCGGCGTGCTTGGCGTTCGCCCAGGTGGCCCGGTGGAAGGGCAGCCCGCCCCAGACGACGACGGGCGCGGCGAGTGTCAGGGACAGCCACTGCCAGTTGTCGAACTGCAGAGCCGGAACCATGGCCAGCAGCACCACGGGCAGCGCGAGCACGGCGGAGACGCGTACGCGCTGCCGCAGCGCGCCGACGGCACGGGTTTCCGCTGCCGACTCCGGCCCGGCCGCCGCCGTCGTCGCCGGTTCCGCCTCCGGCGCGGACGGTGCGGCGGCCGGAGCCGACGGCGCGGTCGGCGCGGGCGACGTAGGCGACGCGGTCGGCGCGGTCGGCGTGGACGGGGGCAGCTCCCGTGCGGAGTACCCGAGCTTCTCGACGGTGGCCACCAGGTCGGCGACCTCGACCCCGTCCCCGTACGCGACCTTCGCCTTCTCGGTGGCGAGGTTGACGGACGCGGACACGCCCGGCATGCGGTTCAGCTTCTTCTCGATGCGGGCGGAGCAGGAGGCGCAGGTCATCCCGCCGATGGCGAGCTCGGTCTCGGAGCCGTCCACGGCCGGCATGCCGTGTGTCGCCGCGCTGGTCATGGGTGCGTCCTGGTGCTCTGGGGGTCGTGCGTGCCGGGGGTGTCGCGAGGGCACTCCCGCGACACCCCCAACGTACGACTCAGGCGGCCTTGCCGGTGAGCTCGTAGCCCGCCTCGTCCACGGCGGCACGTACGGCGGCCTCGTCGAGCGGGGCCTCGGAGACCACGGTCACCTCACCGGTGGCGGCGACGGCCTTCACGGAGGTGACCCCGGCGATCTCGGAGATCTCGCTGGCGATGGCGCCCTCGCAGTGACCGCAGGTCATCCCGCTGACCTGGTAGACGACGGTCACGGCGCCCTGCTGCTCGTCGGCCGCCGGGGTGGAGTGGCAGGAGCCGTCGGCAGTGCAGCAGGAGCCGGTCTCGGCCTTGGGGGTCTCGGTCTGGGCGGTCATGGCGTTCTCCTCGTCGGATGGTGCGCGGCCGAAGACGTACGCGCGCGTGGCGGCATGGCGTGCGGCGGACTGAACGGAACCCGGAATTCCGAGCCCGCCTGACACTCATCACTGTATACCCCTAGGGGGTACGTTTCCAAGAGGGGTCCCGGTGCGCGAGCGAACGCGCCCAGCCGATGGCCGCCAAGGAGATCGCCACCAGTCCCCCCACCGAGAACAACGTGAAGAGGTGCTGTTGCTGGGAGGTCGGCTCGGGGATGTACCCCTGCGCGAACAGCGACCGCTGGAGGTCGCTGGTGGTCAGCACGGCGACCAGCCAGACCGCGATCCCGTGCATCGAGTCCCACAGCGCGTGCAGCACGGCCACCCCGAGATAGGTGAGCACCACAGGCCCGGCGAAGCGGAACCGGCCGTCCGGGCGGCGGTACGCCAGCAGCACCGCGCCCGCGATCGCCGTCCACAGCCCGTGCCCGAACGGCGCGAGCACCCCGCGCAGCACCTCGGTCTCCACCAGAGCCCGCAGGTCGATGCCCCGCATGGTCACGGCGGCGTTGAAGGCGTACCCCGCGCTCTCGAAGGCCGCGAACCCGAAGCCGACCGACGCGCCGAGCACGATGCCCGCGCGCAGCCCGCGGACGCCCGGACGGCGGCGCAGCACGTACATCAGCGCGAGGAGCTTCACCGCCTCCTCGATGAGCCCCACGCCGAGGAACATCCACACCGACGGGTGCAGCAGGTAGTACTCCATCACCGACGCCCCCAGGACGCCGAGCACGCCGCCGGTCAGGAAGCAGCCCAGGATGAGGCCCACGCCGAGGTCGCCGCCGTGGCGCTCGTACGCCCACAGCACGAACACGGCGGGCACCAGGAAGCTGCCGAGCAGGATCAGGGTCGGCAGCAGGGTGGTGTTCTTGGTGGCGTACGTGACGATCGCGGTCAGCACCCACAGGGCGAGGCCGCCCCACAGGCACCGCTTCCACAGGCCCCGGCTGATCTCGGGGGCGGCGGGGGGCGGCGAGGTCGTACCGGCGGCCGGGCGCGACGATCGCGAGGGAGGGGGCGGCGGAGGCGGCGGAGGCGGAGGCGGAGTCGGGCCAGTGTCGGGCGGCAGGCTCACAGCGCATCACTCCGTACTCCATATACGGCCGTTTTGTCCAAATCTTATGGTAAAAATCCGCTATGGCGCAGTCTGGGACGCTGATTCTGATCATGTCCATCGCGGTCCTGGCGCCGCTTCTCGCGTACGGGGTCAGCCGCTGGTTGCCCGTCCCCCTGGTGATCTTCGAGATCCTGCTCGGCATCGTCATCGGCCCCGACGTCCTGGGCTGGGCCGGGCACGGCGAGGTGATCGACGCGCTCGCCGAACTCGGCCTGGCGATGCTCATCTTCCTCGCCGGATACGAGATCCAGTTCGACAAGACGCGCGGCGACACCCTGCGGCGCTCCGTCTGGGCCTGGCTGATCACGCTCGTCCTGGGGCTCGCGCTCGCCATGCTGCTGGCGGGCGGCTTCGACAAGGGCGTCTACATCGGCGTGGCGCTGACCAGCACCGCCCTGGGCACCGTCCTGCCCGTCCTGCGGGACGCCGGAGACCTGCGCAGCCGCTTCGGCACGGTCATGATGGCGTTCGGCGCGGTCGGGGAGTTCGGCCCGATCATCGCCATGGCGCTGCTGCTCGGCAGCCGCTCGCCGGGCCGCTCCACGGTCGTACTCGCGGCCTTCGCGCTGCTCACCGCGGCGGCCGTCTGCTGGGCGCTGCGCCCCCGCCCGCCGTGGTTCGCGCGAGTCATCGCCAAGACCCTGCACACCAGCGGCCAGTTCGCGGTACGCCTGGTGGTGCTGCTGCTCGCCCTGATGCTCGGCGCGTCGCAACTCCTCGGCCTGGACATGCTCCTGGGCGCGTTCGCGGCCGGGATGATCACCCGCCTGGTGCTGCACGGGGCCGCCCCGGACAGCGCCGACGCCGTGCTGGGCAAGATCGAGGGCATGGGCTTCGGCTTCCTCGTGCCGCTCTTCTTCGTCGTCACCGGCGTCGAGTTCGACCTGAAGGCCCTCCTGGACGGCGGCCGCGCGCTGCTCCTCCTCCCCGCTTTCCTGCTGCTCTTCCTGGTCGTACGCGGCCTGCCGGTCTGGTTCCTCGCCCCGCGCGACCTGTCCCCGCGCGATCGCCGAGCCCTGACCCTGTACTCCTCCACGGCGCTTCCACTCGTGGTGGCGATCACCACGCTCGGCCTGGACGACGGCGCGCTGGAGTCCGGCGAGGCGGCGGCACTGGTGGGGGCCGGGATGGTGTCCGTACTGACCTTCCCGCTCCTGGCACTCAAGCTGCGCGCGGCGGGCGGGGATTCGACGCCACCGCCGGGCCGGACGGTCGAGCTGGAGTCCTGGTGAGGTCGCGCGGCGGCGGACACGCGAATGTCACAGGGGGTAGCTATAGTGACTTTCCGTAACTGGCTGGGGGTGTCGCGGGGAGGCGGAGGAGTGGGCGGAAGAGTGGCGGGACAGTGGGGGGTGCGGGTCGAAGCCCAGGCGATGGCGGGCTTCAGGAAGCGAGTCGGCACCCTGCTCGCGGAGTTGAGCGGCTCCGACGCGGACGCCGGGAGGATGTCGGACGGCGTCCGCATGACACGCGGCCAGCTCGGGTCGCGGGAGTTCCGCGAAGCCCAGTTCCTCTACGAGACGTTCGCCGTCGTCCACGCGGAGCTGGTGAAGCTGTCGAAGGCGCTCGACGCCCAGATCGAGGGCGTGGGCCTGGCGGTCCACGCCTCACAGAAGGGCTATCACGGCATCGACCAGTCGACCCGCGACCGCGTCAGGGCCGTCAACGCGGAGGCCGAGCGGCAGGTCGACCAGTACCGCGCCCCCAGCCGCGCCCCGTACGCCGGTTACTGCGCGAGGCGCTGACCGGCGGCCCGTGCGACGGCGAGCGGCACAGGCGGCGCCCCCTGTGGGGCGCCGCCTGTCAGGTGTGGTCCGGGCGGCGTCACTCCAGCTTGCGGCCCCGGTTGCTGGGGCGGCTGGCGACCCAGGCCCGGACGGTGTCCGCGTACCAGTAGGGCTTGCCGCCCTCGACGTGGTCGGGGGGTGGGAGCAGCCCGTGTTTTCGGTAGGAGCGCACGGTGTCCGGCTGGACCCGGATATGCGCGGCGATCTCCTTGTACGACCAGAGTCGGCGGTCGGTCATCGGTGCGAACCTCCATGTGCGCGCCGCAGCGGCGGCCGGGGGAGCCGTCGAGAGGGGCGATCACTCAGCCTGTGCCCGGACAACGACAGTCAGTGACCGTGCGGGAGGTTCTGTTGACGGGGTGTGACGGAAAACCCGCGTGACTGTGACATGTGGGACGGGGGCGGGACGCTGGTGACTGTGGTGAGTTACGCGCCGCAGCCGCGGAGGTAGCGCCGGGTGCGGCGGGCGATCGGGTACGGCCGGTCGGGGGGACAGGGGTACATGTCCTGCTCGACGATCGCGAAGAGGTCGACGTCCAGCGCCTGCGCCGCCCGGAGCACGGGCGGCAGCGCGGGTACGCCGCGCGGCGGCTCGCACATCACCCCGCGGGCCACCGCGGGGCCGAACGGCAGGTCGTCGGCCCGTACGTCCGCCAGGACGTCCGGGTCCACCTGCTTGAGGTGCAGATAGCCGATCCGCGGCCCGTACGTCTCGATCAGCCGGACGCTGTCGCCGCCGCAGTACGCGTAGTGCCCGGTGTCCAGGCACAGCGAGACCAGATCCGGGTCGGTGGCGTCGAGGAAGCGGGCGACGTGCGGTGCGGTGTCGATGTGGGTGTCCGCGTGCGGATGGACGACGACGCGCAGGCCGAACCGCTCCCACAGCTCCCGGCCCAGGCGCTCCGCGCCGGACGCCAGCCAGCGCCACTGCCGGGGCGTCAGCTCGCGGTCCTCCAGGACCTTTCCGGTCTTGTCGTCGCGCCAGAAGGACGGGATGACGACCAGATGACCGGCGCCCGCCGCGCGGGTCAGCTCCGCGACGCGTACGACATGGGACCAGGCCACGTCCCACGCGGCGGGTCCGTGGTGCAGCGCGGCGAAGACGGTGCCCGCGCTGATCCGCAGCCCGCGCCGCCCGGTCTCCTCGCGCAGCCGGGCCGGGTCGGTGGGCAGATAGCCGTACGGGCCGAGCTCGATCCACGTGTAGCCGGAGTCGGCGACCTCGTCGAGGAAGCGCTGCCAGGGGACTTGCCGGGGGTCGTCCGGGAACCACACGCCCCAGGAGTCGGGGGCGGAGCCGATGCGGATATGGGACAGGGGTGACGGCGGCGTCATGAGCGTCACCCTTCAGGCGGTGGGAAGCGGGTGTCAAGGCCGGTCACGGTTTAACCGGCTTATATGTCAGGACAAAAGATTGACAGGGTTCGGGCGACGGGACTAGATCTGGGACTGGACCGGGGACCGGGGACCGGCCGACGACACCCAGCGACACCCAGCGACACCCGGCGACACCCGGCGGACCCGCGGCTGAAGGGGCGTGCATGGCGGCAACCGACCATCGCGGCGCGTACGACGTCGTCACCATGGGGCGGATCGGAGTCGACCTCTACCCCCTGCGCACCGGCGTCCCGCTCGCCCAGGTGGACACCTTCGGCAAGTTCCTCGGCGGCTCCGCCGCGAACGTGGCCGTCGCCGCGGCCCGGCTCGGGCGGCGCGCGGCCGTGATCACCCGTACCGGTGAGGACGCGTTCGGCGCGTATCTGCACCAGGCGCTGCGCGAGTTCGGCGTCGACGACCGGTGGGTGACGGGGGTGCCGGGGCTGCCGACGCCGGTCACCTTCTGCGAGATCTTCCCGCCGGACGACTTCCCGCTGTACTTCTACCGCCAGCCCAAGGCCCCCGACCTGGAGATCCGCGCCGACGAACTGGACCTGGACGCGGTCCGGTCGGCGCGCGTGTTCTGGGTGACCGGGACCGGGCTGAGCGAAGAGCCGAGCCGGTCGGCCACGCTCGCGGCGCTCACCCACCGGGCGAAGGCGGGGGCGACGGTCTTCGACCTGGACTGGCGGCCGATGTTCTGGACCGACCAGCACCGGGCGCGTGCGCACTACGCCGAAGCGCTCCGGCACACCACCGTCGCCGTCGGCAACGTGGACGAGTGCGAGGTCGCCACCGGCGAGCGCGAGCCGCACGCCGCCGCCCGCGCGCTGCTCGACGCGGGCGTCGAACTCGCCGTCGTCAAGCAGGGCCCGAAGGGCGTCCTGGCCGTGAACCGCGCGGGCGGGAGCGTCGAGGTGCCGCCGCTGCCCGTCGAGGTCGTCAACGGACTCGGCGCGGGTGACGCCTTCGGCGGCGCGCTGTGTCACGGGCTGCTGGACGGCTGGGAGCTGGCGCGGACCATGCGGTACGCCAACGCCGCCGGGGCCCTCGTCGCCTCCCGCCTGGCCTGCTCGTCCGCCATGCCGTACCCGCACGAGGTGGCCGAGGCCCTGGAACGCGGCCGGGTCGCCAGCGACCGACAGGCCGACGACGGCCAACAGGCCGATGGTGCCAGCGACCGACAGGCCGCCAGGGCTGACACCGACCGAAGGGAGCCGTGATGCATCTGCCGGCAGGCAGTACGGCCAGCGGGCCGTACACGCTGGACATCGACCCCAAGCGGGCTGGCTGGGGGTACGCCGGGCTGCGGGTCGTCGAGCTGCCGCCGGGCGGCACGCACCAGCTGGCCGCCGGGGACAGCGAGTGGATCGTGCTTCCGCTGAGCGGTGGCTGTACCGTGCATGTGGACGGTGGGGCCTTTGAACTCCTGGGCAGGGAAAGTGTGTTCAGTGGGGTCAGCGACTTCGCGTACGTCCCGCGCGACGCCCACGCCCAGATCGCCTCCGGTGCGGGAGGCCGCTTCGCCCTGGCAGGAGCGAAGTGCGAGCGCCGACTCCCCGCCCGCTACGGCCCCGCGCCGGAGGTTCCCGTGGAACGGCGGGGGAGCGGCAACCGCGCCCGCGAGGTGCGCAACTTCGGGGCGGCAGGGGTCTTCGACGCGGACCGGCTGATCGCCGTCGAAGTGCTGACGCCCGGCGGCAACTGGTCCTCGTACCCGCCGCACAAGCACGACGAGCACCGGCCGGGCCAGGAGGCCGAACTGGAGGAGATCTACTACTACGAGATCGAGGAAGGCGACCAGGGACGGCCCGGCCTCGGCTACCAGCGGGTCTCGCCGTCCAGGCCGGGCGGCACGGACGTGCTCGCCGAGGTCCGCAGCGGCGACGCGGTGCTGGTGCCCGACGGCTGGCACGGCCCGTCCATCGCCCAGCCAGGACACACCCTGTACTACCTGAACGTCATGGCGGGTCCGGGCGACGAACGCGCCTGGCGCATCAGCTTCCACCCCGACCACCCGGAGGGATACCGGTGAGACTCACCGTCGCCCAGGCGCTGGTGGCGTTCCTGGCCCGGCAGTACACCGAGCGGGACGGCGTCCGGCGGCGGCTGATCGGCGCGACCTGGGGCATCTTCGGGCACGGCAACGTGGCCGGGATCGGCCAGGCGCTGGTCGAGTACCGCGACGAGATGCCGTACCACCAGGGCCGCAACGAACAGGCCATGGTGCACGCGGCCGTCGGCTACGCCCGGCACGCCCGCAGGCTCTCCGCGCACGCGGTGACCACCTCCATCGGGCCCGGCGCGACCAACCTGGTCACCGGCGCGGCGCTGGCCACGGTCAACCACCTGCCCGTCCTGCTGCTGCCCGGCGACGCCTTCGCCGCCCGGCCCGCCGACCCGGTCCTCCAGCAGCTCGAAGTGCCCTACGCGGGCGATGTGTCCGTCAACGACTGCCTGCGGCCGGTCTCCCGCTACTTCGACCGCGTCACCCGCCCCGAGGCGCTGATCCCGGCCGCGCTCCAGGCCATGCGGGTCCTGGCCGACCCGGCGGGGACCGGCGCGGTGACCCTCGCACTGCCCCAGGACGTCCAGGCCGAGGCGTACGACTGGCCCGACGAGTTCCTGGCCGAGCGCACCTGGGGCGTACGCCGCCCGGCCCCCGACGCGCGTGAACTCGCGGCGGCCGTACGGGCGGTACGCGACGCCCGGCGGCCGCTGATCGTCGCGGGCGGCGGGGTCCGGCACAGCGAGGCCCAGGACGCGCTCGCGGCGCTGGCCGACGCGACCGGCGTCCCGGTGGCGTCCACCCAGGCGGGCAAGGGCTCGCTGCGCCACGACCACCCGGCGGACGTGGGCGGCATCGGCCACACCGGCACCGCGACCGCCGACGCGCTGGCCCGTACCGCCGACCTGGTGATCGGGGTCGGCACCCGGTACACCGACTTCACCACCGCGTCCGGCACGCTGTTCGGCGCGCGGGCGCGCTTCGTCAACCTCAGCATCACCGGGTTCGACGCGCACAAGATGGCCGCGCTGCCGCTGCTCGCCGACGCCCGCGCCGGGCTCGACGCGCTGACCGAAGCCCTGCGCGGCCACCGCGTCGACCCCGCCTACGAGGCCGAGTACACCGACGCCAAGGCCCGCTGGGAGGCGCGGGTCGACGCCGCCTACGCGACCCCCGACCCGGACGCCCGCCCCACCCAGGCGCAGGTACTCGGCCTGCTCGACGAGCTGGCCACCGGCGACGACGTGATCATCAACGCGGCCGGTTCGCTCCCCGGCGACCTGCACAAACTCTGGCGCGCCCGCTCCGGCGACCAGTACCACGTCGAGTACGGCTACTCCTGCATGGGCTATGAGATCCCGGCCGCCATCGGCGTCGCGCTCGCCGACCGGTCGGGCCACGGGCGCGCCGAGCCCGGCCAGGACCGGCCGGTGTGGGCGCTGGTCGGCGACGGCACGTATCTGATGATGCCCACCGAGATCGTCACCGCCGTCCAGGAGGGCGTCCCGGTCAAGACGGTGATCCTGCAGAACCACGGGTACGCGTCCATCGGCGGCCTGTCCGAGTCCGTCGGCGGCGAGCGGTTCGGCACCGCCTACCGCTTCCGGGCCGACGACGGCACGTACACGGGCGCGCCGCTGCCCGTCGACCTGGCCGCCAACGCGGCCAGCCTCGGCATGCCCGTGATCCGCGCGAAAACGGTCCGTGACCTGCGCGAAGCCCTCCAGGCCGCCCGCCGGGCCGAGGGCCCCACAGGTGTCTATGCAGAGACCGAAACGGCAGACACAGTGTCGGGCGTGCCGCCCGCGCAGGCGTGGTGGGATGTTCCCGTAGCCGAGACCGCGAACCGTCCGTCGGCGGTCAAGGCGCGCGAAGAGTACGACCGGCACGTCGCCACCCGACGCCGTCACCTGTGAGGAGTACGTCATGACGAAGACCGTCAGCCACTGGATCGGTGGCAAGACCGTCGAGGGCGCGTCCGGTACCTACGGGCCGGTCACCGACCCGGCGACGGGCGCGGTCACCACCCAGGTCGCCTTCGCGTCCGTGGACGAGGTCGACGCCGCGGTCGCCGCCGCCCGCGAGGCGTACGCGACCTGGGGGAACGCGTCGCTGGCCCAGCGCACCGCCATTCTGTTCAAGTTCCGGGCGCTGCTGGACGCGCACCGGGACGAGATCGCCGAGCTGATCACCGCCGAGCACGGCAAGGTGCACTCGGACGCGCTGGGCGAGGTGGCGCGCGGCCTGGAGATCGTCGACCTGGCCTGCGGGATCACGGTCCAGCTCAAGGGCGAGCTGTCCACGTCGGTGTCCAGCCGCGTCGACGTCGCCTCGATCCGGCAGCCGCTCGGCGTCGTCGCCGGGATCACGCCGTTCAACTTCCCGGCCATGGTGCCGATGTGGATGTTCCCGATCGCCATCGCCTGCGGGAACACCTTCGTGCTCAAGCCGTCCGAGAAGGACCCGTCCGCCTCCATGAGGATCGCCGAACTGCTGGCTGAGGCGGGGCTTCCGGACGGTGTGTTCAACGTGGTGCACGGCGACAAGGCAGCCGTGGACCGGCTGCTCGAACACCCGGACGTGGCCGCCGTGTCGTTCGTCGGCTCGACCCCGATCGCCCGCTACATCCACACCACGGCCTCGGCCAACGGCAAGCGGGTGCAGGCCCTGGGCGGCGCCAAGAACCACATGCTGGTCCTGCCCGACGCGGACCTGGACGCGGCCGCCGACGCCGCGGTCTCGGCCGCGTACGGCTCGGCCGGTGAGCGCTGTATGGCGATCTCCGCGGTGGTGGCGGTCGGCGCGACCGGCGACGAGCTGGTGGCGAAGATCCGCGAGCGCGCCGAGAAGATCAAGATCGGCCCCGGCGGCGACCCGGCCTCCGAGATGGGCCCGCTGATCACCGCCGCGCACCGCGACAAGGTCGCGTCGTATGTGCGCGGGGCCGCCGAGCAGGGCTGCGAGGTCGTCCTGGACGGCACCGGGTACACGGTCGAGGGCTACGAGGACGGCCACTGGATCGGCCTGTCGCTGCTCGACCGGGTCCCGGTCACCGCCGACGCCTACCGGGACGAGATCTTCGGCCCGGTGCTGTGCGTGCTGCGCGCCGAGACCTACGAGGAGGGCCTCGCCCTCATCAACGCCTCGCCGTTCGGCAACGGCACCGCGATCTTCACCCGTGACGGCGGCGCGGCCCGCCGCTTCCAGCTAGAGGTCGAGGCCGGGATGGTCGGCGTGAACGTGCCGATCCCGGTGCCGGTGGGCTACCACTCCTTCGGCGGCTGGAAGGACTCGCTCTTCGGCGACCACCACATCTACGGCAACGACGGCACGCACTTCTACACCCGCGGCAAGGTCGTCACCACCCGCTGGCCCGACCCGTCGGACTCCCCGGCCGGAGTAGACCTGGGCTTCCCGCGCAACCACTGAGCCGCGCCCGCCCGCCCGCCCGTCGCGCCGCGTCGGCGCGGCAGGCCTGGGTGCCGTGCGCCCCGGTCCGGCGAGTCACTGGGTGACCCGCCGGACCGGGGCGCACGGGCGTCCGCGTCAGCCGGTCCGGCTGCCGCCGGCCGTCGTCGTCCGTCCGGCCGTCGTCGTCCGACCGCCGCCGTCCGCTCCGGCCCCCGTTGCCGGGGCCCGGCACCCCCCCTCGCGTCCAGGTCACCGTCCCGCTGTGGTACGAACATCCGCCATGGAGATCAGACGTGCGCACACCGTCGACGAACTGCTCGCCGCCACCCACCTCTTCGACTCCCCGGTGCGCCCCGAGTGGGCCCGCCGCTTCCTGGACACCGCGGGACACCACCTTTTCCTCGCCTACGAGGACGCCGCCCCGGCCGGATTCGTCAGCGGCATCGAACTCGTCCACCCCGACAAGGGCGTCGAGATGTGCCTGTACGAACTCGGCGTGGCCGAGGCCTTCCGCCGCCGCGGCATCGGCCGCGCGCTCGTCGCCACGCTGGAGCGCCTCGCCCGCGAGCGTGGCTGTTACAGCATGTGGGTCGGCGTCGAACCGGACAACGACGCCGCGCTGGCCACCTACCGCTCGGCGGGCGGCAAGGACGACGACGCCTTCGCGATGATCACCTGGGAGTTTCCGGGCGCACCGAGCTGATCACGTCGGTGAGGTGCGCGTACACGACCGTGTTGCCCTGGTAGCCCGCGTCCGGGCCCGCGTAGCCGCCGCCGCAGGTGATGACCCGTAGCTCAGGGCGGTCCGCCTGGCCGTACACCCGCTCGTCGGGGAACGCCTCGCCCTCGTGCAACTCCACGGCGTGGATCGTGAACACGGCCGTACGCCCGTCCGCGCGGTCCACCTCGACGGTGTCGCCCTGGCGCAGCGCGCCGAGCCGGTAGAACACCGCGGGCCCGGTGGCGGAGTCGAGATGGCCGACGGTCAGCGCGGTGCCGACGGCGCCCGGCGCGGTCCCGTCCCGGTACCAGCCCGCCAGCTCGGTCGCGTCGCCCGGAGGGGTGTCCAGGGTGCCGTCCGGGAGCAGCCCGAGCCCCATCAGCGGCGTGTCGACGCCGATGGCCGCGATCCGCATCCGCAGCGGCCGCGCGGGCGGCAGCGCCAGCGCACCGGCCGCGGCCGCGGGCGACCGGCCGGACTCCGGGTCCTGGCGCTGGGCGGAGGCGGCGGACGGCCGCGGCGGCTGCTCCTGGGCCCGGACCCCTTCGGCCATCAGCCAGCCGCCGACCAGCACGGACAGCGAGGTCAGCCCGGCCAGCGGAGCCTTGATCCGCGATCCCCGATACGGCCGGGGCGACCGGTTCCCGGAGCGCATGGGCTCACCTCCGTACAGGCGACGGGTCAGAAGTGGTCAGAAGTGACCAGAGATAGTCAGAAAGGGCAGGAGGAGTTTCGGCGGTGCTGGCGGCGGATCAGCCAGACGCCGCAGGACCCGGCCGTCACGGCGAGCGCCGCGCCCCCGGCGATCCGCACGTTCGGGTCGGCCCACATTCCGCTGCCCGCCCCGCCGCCGAACCCGCCCCGCACCTTCCCGCTCGGCACGGGGGAGAGCGATGAGGCGGTGGCGGGCGACGCGGGAGACACCGGCGATACGCGCGGCGCGGTGGCGGCCGGGGACGGTGTGGCGGCCGGGGACGGCGTACCCGTGGACGTCCGCGCGCCGGTCACGGTGATCCGCCGCGACCCCGCGGACTCCCCGCCCGAGCAGACCACCGCCACCGTGTACGTACCGGGCGCGACGCCCTGCCAGGAAGCGCTCAGCGTGCCGCCGCCGCTGCCGGTGAGCTCCGTCTGCCTGCCCTCCGCGAAGCTGCCGCGGCCCGCGCTCAGCAGCGCGGCCCGCCCGCCGCTCGGACAGGAGCCGGTACTGACCCGCACCACGGAGCCGTCGGCCGTGACCCGGATACCGGCCCCGGCCCCGGCGGCCGGTCGCGTACCGGAATCGGTCTCGTGCACCGCGAACAGCGCCAGCGGCACCCCCAGCACCACCGCGCCCACGGCGGCCAGCGGGCCGTAGAGCCGGAGCGTGCGGGATGTCCGGGTGGTGCGCATGGGAGTGCCCTCCGCCGCAGGTGCCTGTGCCTCTGAGCCAAGGGGGTACGGGCGCATCCCGCACGCGCTGGACGCCCGGTACTCGCTGTGCGGGTGACGGGATCATCCGGATGGCCCTCACCCGATACCGCGACGCGTCTCGATACCGTGACCCCATGCCGCCGCACCCCACGCCCGACGTCCGCTCCGAGCCGCCCGAGTCGCTGCGGAAGATGGTGGAGAACCATCAGGTGCACGCCGCCCTGGAGTGGCTGGAGGTGACCCCGCCGCACGTCATCGCCGACGAACTGGCGCGGATGGACGGGGTCACCGCGGGCATCGCGTTCCGGCTGCTCGACAAGGACCGGGCGCTGGACGTCTTCGAGGAGCTGGAGCCGGTCGACCAGCAGCAGATCCTCGAAGGGCTGCGGGACCGCTCCTTCCTGGAACTCGTCGAGGCGATGGACCCCGACGACCGGGCCCGGATGCTGCGCGAGGCGCCCGCCAAGGTCGCCAAGCGGGTGCTCGCGGGGCTGAGCGCGCACGAACGGCGGATGACGTCCGCGCTGCTCGGCTACCCCGAGGGCTCCGTCGGCCGCTATATGACCCCCGAGTTCGTGGCGCTGTCCCAGGACCTCACCGTCGAACAGGCGCTGGCCACCGTACGGGCCAAGGGCGGGCACGCCGAGACCGTCTACACGCTCCCCGTCGTCGACCAGGGCAAGCGGCTGACCGGCGTCGTCGAGCTGCGCGAGCTGGTACTCAGCCCGCCGGACACCATGGTCTCCGAGCTGGTCGTCACCGAGCCGCCGTCCGCGTACGCCACCGACGCGGCGGAGGACGCGGCCCGGCTGATGCGGGACACCAACGACCTCAACCTGCCGGTCGTCGACAGCGAGGACCGCCTGGTCGGGCTGCTCACCATCGACGACGCGGTGGAGGTCATCGAGGCCGCCGACACCGAGGACGTGGCCCGCCAGTCCGGCGCCGCGCCCTGGGCCGGGCACTACATGGCCGCGTCGGTCTGGCAGCTCGCCCGCTCGCGGGCGCTGTGGCTGGGTCTGCTGCTGGTCGCCGCGACGCTGACGGTCAGCGTCACCCAGGCCTTCGAGGGCACCCTGGAACGGGTCACCCAGCTCGCCATGTTCATCCCGCTGCTCATCGGGGCCGGGGGCAACGCGGGCGCGCAGGCCGCCACGGCGTGCGTGCGCGCGCTGGCGGTCGGCGAGGTGCGCGGCTCGGACCTGCTGAAGGTCATCTGGCGCGAGTGCCGGGTCGGCCTGGTGCTCGGCTCGCTGCTCGCGGCACTCGGCCTGATCGTCGGCACGGTGTTCGCCGGGGCGGAGATCGCCTTGGTCGTCGGGATCACCCTGATCCTCATCTGCAGCTGGGCCGCGACCATCGGCGGCACCATGCCGCTGCTGGCCAAGCGGCTGCGGATCGACCCGGCGGTGGTGTCCGCCCCGATGGTCACCACCCTGGTCGACGCGACCGGCCTGCTCATCTACTTCATGACCGCCAAGGCCGTACTGGGCATCTGAGACACCGACAGGTGCGCGGTGAACGCGGTCCAGGCGGCGGCCGAGACGGAGAAGGGGCGGAGTCCGGTGTCTTTGGAGTCGCGGACGTGGACTGCCTGCGGCAACACGGCGACCTCGACGCAGTTGTCGCCGCCACTGCCGCTGTAGCTGCTCTTGAACCAGCTCAACTGTGTGGCGGTGAACGCCGTCCAGGCCGCGGGAGAGACAGAGAAGGGACGGAGTCCGGTGTCTTTGGAGTCGCGGACGTGGACCGCTGTGGGCTGCATGGCGACTTCGACGCAGTTGTCGCCTTCGCTGCCGCTGTAGCTGCTCTTGAACCAGCTCAGGTCTTCGGTGGTGCTCATAGCGCTCCTCGCATCTGTTCCAGCAGGCTCACGGTAGCCCGACAGTCCAGGGCCTGGGAACGCAGCTTGCCATAGCGCTGCAGAAGCACGCTCACATCGACCGAAGTGGTGATCAAACTGCTCGACCGTTGTCCTTCCGTGTAGCCGACCCATTGGTGGTCCGGCCGTTCCGCCAAGTACATCTGCCCGTCGATTCCGGCGTGGTCATCCTGCCGAAGCGGCATGATCTGGATCTCTACGTTCCGTTGGCTGCCAACGCGCAAGAGATGGTCGACCACGGACCGTGTGACGCTGTCCCCTCCCACCCCGCGTTCCAGCACCGCCTGCTCGATGACGAAGCTGAACGCCGTGTTCGGGCGCTGCGAGATGAGCTTTTGCCGGTCCAGGCGGGCCGCGACCTCCTGCTCCAGCCGTTCCTCCGTAACCGGAGGAAGCCGCCGGTCGAAGATGGCCCGGATGTACGGCTCGGGCTGCAACATCCCCGGAATCCCCCGGCACTCGTACGCGTACAGCGTGATCGCTTCCTCTTCGATCCCCGCCCACTGCAAGAACCAGGACGCCAGTCCGGCCTTGCGGCGCAGGCTTCTCGCCGCTGCCGCGAGTACCTTCGCCGCGAGCGGTCCCAGTGCCTCCGTCGCCCGCTCGGGCAGATCCCCCGGCGGGAACCGTTTGCCCTGCTCGATCTTGGCGATGTAGGCCGCCGAGTAGCGCACGCGCGGCGCGTACTCCTCCTGGGTCAGGTTCGCCGCGTCGCGCAGCGCCTTGTGCACCGCCCCGAAGGTCTTGAGGCTGTCCGACAGTTCGGGTTCCGTGGTCGCGCCGTCGTGTTCCGCCGTCATCGCCGCCCGCCCTCCGTGCGTCACCCAACTCACCCATGGTTACGGGCGGTCACGCACCCGGTCCAGTGCGTGAACTGGTACAGCCGGATCTGTATGGGTGTCGCGCCTGTTGGCGTGCGGTGACGGGCCGGAACGCTGGGCGTATGACAGCTTCACCGGCCCAAGGGGTCGTAACCGTAAGTGTGTTCGCGCGGCGTTTCGCCGCGACGCGGCTCGGCGCGCGCCAGGCGCGGTGCCTCGCCGCGCAGCAGTCGCACGACTGGGGCATCCCGTACGGGACGCCGGGTTGCCACGAGGTGGCCCTGCTCGTCGCAGAGTTGGCGGCCAACGCCGTACTGCACGGCCGCGTGCCGGGTCGGGACTTCGAGCTGCGCTTGGTGTACGGGCATGAGGCGGGGGTCGTCCGCGTCGAGGTGTCCGACACCCACCCGGCGCTGCCCGAGCCGGTGACCGCCGCGGCGGACCGCGACAGCGGCCGGGGCCTGCATCTGGTCGCGGCCGTCGCGGCTCGCTGGGGCGTGAGCGAGCGCACCGGCCCCGGCAAGACCGTATGGGCGGAGACGCGGCCTCTCGGGTAGGGCGATCGGCGGTCCGCGCTGGCCACTTGGCGGTCCTGGCCGAGGCGGGCGCGCCCGTGGACGCTAAGCCCGCGCGCGCCGCAGCGCCCGCTCGAAGAGGTCCCAGGGGTCGGAGGGCTCCAGCTCTCCCCGTGCCGCGCGGTCCAGGAGTTCGGCGAAGCAGGCCCGGTAGACGGCCCCTCGGTCCTGTGCGCCGGTCTCCTTCTCCAGGCGTCGGGTCACGCCGTCCTGGAGGCCGCCGCCGTGGTGGACGGCGATCTTCTTGCGCCACGCGACCGGTTCGGGGACGCGGCGGCCCATCGCCGTGCGCAGGTGGTACTTCTCCCGGCCCTCGCGGACCTTGCACTCGGGCGTGGTCTCCAGGGCGACCCTCATCACCGGCCAGGACCAGAAGGGGTGATGGGCGGTCGTGCCGTACGCGAGGGGCATCCGGTTGGACAGTTCGTTGCTGCGCCGGGTGCGGTCGACCGCGGACAGGATCTGCTCGATCAGGTCGTCGCGGTGGTCGAAGGGGCGGTAGAGGCCGGCGTTGACGAGGTCGCTGCCGTAGCCGGTCAGCAGGACCTCGTCCGCGGAGACCGCGCCGAGCCGCTGCACCGTCGTGGCGGTCAGCGCGACCTCGACTGTCTCGGCGTCGGCCGCTCCCAGCCAGCGGACGGCCTCCGGTATGGAGGCGATGATCTGATCCTCGGTCAGGTATACGGGTTCGAGGCCGATGCCGAGCTCCGCGCAGAGCTCGGCCGCGTCGTCGAGCTCGTCGCCCCACGGGGTCGCCACGCTGTACGGGGTGACGGGCAGCCCGGCGCGGGCCGCCAGATAGGTCACGGTTCCGGAGTCGATGCCCCCGGACAGCAGCGTGGCGTAGCCGGTGCCCTCCGGAGTGGTCGCGTCGACGCGTGCGATCTCCGCGGCCAGCGCCTCCAGTTGCGCCTCGCCCGCTGTTAGGGGGTCGTCCCGGTGCGGGGTGCGGAAGTCGCCCAGTACGTCGTGCTCGTCGCCCGTGTCGGTGAGCCAGTGTCCGCCGCTGTTACGGCGCGTCCGCGTCACGGTGCCGTGCCGCAGGCGGCTCACGTCGGCCACCAGGGTGCCGTGCTCGTGGGCCGGAGCGTCGCCGAGTACGCGGACGGGCAGGCCGAGCGCGGGCAGCACCAGCGGGGCGAGGAACAGGTCGGTGAAGTAGGCGAAGAGGCCCTTCATCCGGTTGACCGCGTAGTAGACCGGGTCCTGGTTGAGCGCTGAGACGCGGACGGTGACGGCGTCCGCCTCGACGCGCAGCAGCGAGGCGGCGGCGCGGGAGTGCGGGGACAGGGTGGCGACGTCGACGACGAACGGCGGGTTCTCGGGGAGGCGCGCTCCCTCGGGGCCGCGGTAGTACACCGTCAGGTCGCCGAGGTCGGCGGGCCGCGCGAGGTGTTCCAGGTCGGGCAGGGGGACGTTGGCGACGACGCACCATTTGCTGACGGGAGCCATGTTCAGGCCTTTCTGGTGAGGCGGTTCAGTACCGCGGCAGGCTGGGGTCGATCTGCGTGGCCCAGGCGAGGACGCCGCCTTCGAGGTGCACGGCGTCGGCGAAGCCCGCCTCGCGCACGACGGCCAGGACCGCCCGCGTACGGACACCGGTCCGGCAGTAGAAGACGGGCCGGAGTCCCGCCCGCAGCGTCGGCAGCGCCGACGCGTCGAGCCAGGAGCCCTGGGGCGCCAGCCGGGCTCCGGGAATGCGGACGAGCTCCCACTCGTGGGGCTCCCGGACGTCGATGAGGTCGATGGGGGCTCCGCGGTCGAGCAGGTCCTTGAGTTCCGCGGGTGTGATCGTGCCCGCGTTCTCAGGGGTCCGCTCGCCGCCGCTCACACCTCGCCCCGTGCCGGGTAGTCGTTCTCGTTGATCCACCGGACGGTCTCGACGACCTCGTTCAGGTGCGGGCGCAGGAACGGCATCGACGTCCGCACCGACGCGTAGAGCGTGCCGTCCGGGCGGACGAGGAACAGGCCCGGTTCGCTGAACTCGTCGGGGTTTCCCTCGTTGACGGCCTTCGACACGTACAGGCCCCACTCCCGCATCGATTCCAGGCTCAGCTCGTATCCGACGGGCACCCGCGTGAGGTTCCACTCCTTGACGGCCCGCTCGGCGCGGTCGATGCCGTCGCCGCTCACGGCCACCGCCGAGGTCACCCCGGCCTCGGCCAACTCGGGTATGACGGAGTCGAGTTCCGTTACATGGGCGCGGCACATGGGGCAGTGCACGCCCCGGTAGAAGACCACGAGGGTGAAGCTCTCGGGCCGCTGGTCGGCGAGGACCCAGCGGCCGCCGCCGACCAGCGGGACGTCGAGGGCGGGCGCGGGCTGTCTGGGCTTGAGCATCGCGAACTCCTGTACGGGGTGGGTCAGTCGGGAGGAGGGAGAAGAAGAGGGGGAGGGGGAGGGATAGGGAGATCGGGGGAGGTTCTCGGCACGGAGACGGCCGTGAGCAGCAGGCCCCGCCGTACGGTCCACACCCCCTGGAAGGCGGTCACGCACCGGCCGCCCGCCAGGGGGCGCGGCCGCGTTAGGTCCGCCGTGAAGGTCCGTGCGGGGACGTCGACGGTCACCGCCACGTCCTCGAAGCCCAGCCAGCCGCCGGTGAGCGGATGCCAGGCCTTGTACACGCTCTCCTTCGCGCTGAACAGCAGCCGGTCCCAGTGCACATCGAGGCCGGACGCCGCCAACTCGGCGATGTGCAGCCGTTCCTGACGGCTCGTGGTCATTTTCAGAGCGCCGCCGCTGATCGGCAGGTTCGGCTCCGCGTCCAGGCCGACGGTCAGCACCGCGGCGGACCGGGCCACCACGGCGGCCCGGTACCCGGCGCAGTGCGTCATGCTGCCGACGGTCGACGCGGGCCACACCGGCGCGCCCCGAGGCCCGCGCGGAATCGGCCCCGGAGCCTCGCCGAGCCGGGCCAGGGCGGCCCGCGCGCAGGCGCGGGTGGTGGCGAACTCCCGGCGTCGCTCGGGCACGGCCCCGGCCACGTACCGCTCCTCCTCCTCGAAGAGCGGCACCGGGCCGGGCGGGTCGCCGAAGGCCTCGACGACCGTGTGCGGGGCGGGCAGCAACTCCTCGAACACCTGGGGCCGGTCCGCCAGATCAGGTCCGCCGGGCCGCTAGGCCGCGTCGGACAGCGTCAGCTGGCCGCGGAAGAGCACGCGGGTGCCTCCCTCGCTGATGGCGGTGCGGCCGTGCAGCGTCCGCTGGTTGTCGATGATCAGCAGGTCGCCGACCTGCCAGCGGTGGGTGTAGGCGTAGCGTTCGGAGCGCAGGAAGGCGTCGAGCTCATCGAAGAACCGGTCGGATTCGGCCTGCGGCAGGCCCTTGACCCGGATCTCCCAGGACCGCTGGTCCACGTCGCGGGGGAAGGCCGTCGTGAGGTTCAGGGACTTCACCCGGCCGTAGTCACGGGTCGTCGGGATGGTGTGCCAGTCGACGGGGACGGTCGGGAAGTAGCCCCGCTCCTTCACCAGATACTCGATCTCGTGCTCGTCGAGGACGCGGCGCAGCCGCTCGGGCATCTCCCGCCAGGCCGTCAGCTGGTCGCTGACGTAGGTCTCGCCGGAGCCCGGAACGTCCGAGAACTCCGCCGCGTACAGAATGATCAGGTCGACCTGTTCGCCGACGAGGAGGCCGTCCGTGTGCAGCGGCAGCGGGCCGCGGCCGGTCACCACCTTCTCCTTGTCGCGGGAGGCGTTGAGCTTGAGGAGGTCGGCCTGCCCCTCGCCGAACTTGTGGTCGACGGTGTCGCCGAGGGAGCGCACGAGGAGCTTGAAGGCGTCCTCGTCCAGCTCGACGCCCCGGACCAGGACGCAGCCGCTCGCCAGCGCGGCCTTCTTGGCGCGCGCGGCCAGGTCCTCGACGGCGTCGCCGGGGGCCCAGGGGACGAGCGCGCCCATGCCCGAAGGGGTCAGCCGCTGGTAGTCATCGGTTGCGGACATCGTTGGTTCCTTCCGTGGGTGGTGCGGAATCCGCCCGGCCGGTGGGGCCGGGGGCTCCGGCGACGCGGGTGATCTCCGTCTCCAGACGGGACACCGTGACCGGGGCGGCGAAGAGGGCCTCCAGGTCCAGGTCGACGTCGAACCGGTCCTCCAGCGCGGACAGGATCTGGATCAGGGCGGCCGAGTTGACCCCGTGGCCGATCAGATCCGCGCCGGGATCGGCGAGCGGGGGGCAGCCGTGGGCGGCCAGCTCCGCGAGGACCGCCGTACGTATGTCAGAACCGGTCGTCGAGGTCATCGACACTCTTCACTCCTTCGATCGCGTCCCTGACCCGCTTGGCGTTGGCGTCGTCGAAGACGTCGAAATGTCCGCCGGTCAGCGCCGGGCCGCTGGTGCGGCGGGCGATCCGGCCCCAGGCGTCGGGGTCGGCTTCGGCGGGGTCGTTCCCGGCCCGGAACTCCACCAGGGGGACGGGGGAGCGGGCCGGGTCCCAGCCGTGCAGCAGGGTCATGTTCCGCCGGTAGACCGCGAACCTGGTGTCGAGCACCGGGTCCGACGTCACCTGCCCGGCGTCGAGCCGTACGCCACTGGTCTCCCGGATGTCCCGGAGGAAGCCGTCGAGCAGCGCCTGACCGGCCCCGTCGGCGGCGGTTTCGTCGGGTGGGGTTCCGTCGCCGCCGCGGGACGCCGGGGAGACGGGCGTGTCGATCACGACCACGCGCGCCACCGGCGTCCGCGAGACACGCGCGGCCTCATAGGCCAGCGCGCCGCCGAACGACCACCCCGCGAACACCGACGGCACCCCGTCGGACGGGACCCGGTCGGCCAGCTCCGCGAGACAGCGCCGGGCGAGCCCGGACAGCGTGCCGCCGCCGTCGGCGCCCTCCTCCAGCGGCGCGTCGATGCCCACCACGTGTACGTCGATGTCGCCAGCCAGCTCCCGGACCAGCCCCGCGTAGCAGGACACCCCGCCGCCCACCGGCGGGAAGAGGACCAGCCGCAGCCGGGGCGCGGCGCTGGAACGCGGCTGGTACGTCCAGATCCCCGAGCCGCCCGACGCGCGCGGCCGACGGCACAGGGCGGCCAGGCCCGCGACGGTCGGGGCGGCCATGAACTCCCCGAACGGCACGTCGTGTCCGTACCGGCTCCGCAGGACCGAGAGCAGCCGGATCGCGTCGTACGAGCTCCCGCCCGCGGCGAAGAAGGACTCCCCGCGCGGGGCCTCGCCCAGCACCTCCTGCCAGCACGCCGAGACCTCGTGGCTCAGCACGTCCCGCTCGGTCGGCGCGTCGGTGTCGGCGGCCTCGGCGGTGTCGGCGGTGTCGTTCCAGGGGAGCCGGTCGAGCGCGCGCCGGTCCAGCTTCCCGTTGCCGTTCAGCGGAAGCTCGTCCAGCTCCAGCAGCGCTTCGGGGATCATGTAGGACGGTACGGCGTTCCTGAGCGCCGCGAGCACGCCTTGCCGCCAGCCGTCCGCCGCCCTCTCGGCGAGGGTGACGCAGGCGACGAGCTGCTTGCGTCGGCCCCTGTCCCGTACGGCCACGGCGCACCGGCCGACGCCGGGCGTCTTCTCGATCAGGTGCTCGATCTCGCCCAGCTCCACGCGGTGCCCGTTCAGCTTCACCTGACTGTCGGTGCGCCCCAGGAACTCGACGACCCCGCCCGGATGGCGGCGGCCGCGGTCGCCGGTGCGGTAGAGCCGCCCGTACACCGGGTCGTCGGAGAACGCGGCCGCGGTCTTCACCGGGTCGTCGGCGTAGCCGTCGGCCACGCCGGCGCCGGCGATGTGGATCTCACCGATCTGCCAGTCGGGGCACACCTCGCGCTCGGCGTCCAGTACGAGGATCTCCTGGCCGGGCAGGGCCCTGCCGTACGGGATCGACCGGCCGTCGCCGTCGGCTTCCCCGACGCGGTGGAAGACGGACCAGATCGATCCCTCGGTCGCGCCGCCGAGCGAGACGACCTCGGCCTCCGGCGCCAGCCGCCGCAGCGCCGCCGGAAGCTTCAGCGGAATCCAGTCGCCGCTGAGCAGGAAGGCCCGCACCGACGGGAGGGCCGCCCGCTCCTGGGCCAGCAGGGACGCCAGCGCGGGCGCGGAGTTCCACAGGGTCACCCCGTGGCGGTCGATCAGCTCCGTCCACCGCGCGGGGCTCTTGGCGCTCTCCTCCGAGAGGAGCACCACACAGCCGCCGCGCACCAGCGGGCCGAAGACGTCGTACACGGAGAGGTCGAAGCCGACCGAGGAGACCGAGAGCACCCGGTCCGCCTCGGTGACGGCGAACTCCTCGTTGACCGCGTCGATCGTGTTGAGGACCGCCGCGTGGGAGATCACCACGCCCTTCGGCTCGCCGGTCGAGCCCGACGTGAAGATGACATAGGCGGTGGGGCTCGGTGCGACGAGCGGCCGCGGGTCCCCGGCCGCGGACACCCCGGCCGCGAGGAGCGGCAGGGGGCGCGCCCCGCGCTCGGTCCAGCGCGCGTCCGCTGTCGGCCGTCCCTCGGTGACCGCGAAGCGCACGGCTCCGCGGCGGGCGATGCTGTCGAGGCGTCCGTCCGGGGCGCCGTGGTCCAGCGGGATGTACGTACAGCCCGCGAGCAGGCTGCCGAGCATCGCTACGACCTGGCCGCGTCCCCGTGGCAGGTGGACGGCGACCCGGTCACCGGTGCGCGCACCGGCGTCCAGGAGCGACCCCGCGACGGCGTGGGCCTGTCCGACCAGCTCCGCGTAGCTGAGGGCGCCCTGTTCGTCGTGGACGGCGGGCGCGTCGGGCCGGTCGGCCGCGCACCGCAGGACGCGCCCGTGGAGGGTGTCGGCACAGCCCCCGGCGGACACCGCGACAGGGTGCGTGACGGGGTGCGCGGCGCGGGGCACGGTGGGAGCCGCGGTGGCGGTGCGCGGCGGCGCGGACGCCGGGGAGCGGGCCGGACGGCGGGTCCCGTGCTCGCCGGACGCGGCGAGTTCGCGGACGAACTCCTCGCACCGCGCCACGAAGTCCTCGGCGAATCCGGCGTCGAAGGCCTCTGTCCGCCAGTCGAAGCCCAGCCGGACCGTGCCGTCGGACTCCCTGGCCACCTGATGGTCGATCAGCACCTGCGGCACCCGCAGCTGAACGTCATCCCAGCGGCGGCGCAGCCCCAGCGCGGCCTCGCCCGAGCCGTCGACGTCGAACGCGGTGAACGCGAAGGGGTGGGCGAGCCGTCGCAGGTCGGCGGCGGGGTCGGCGAGCCGGGCGATCTCGGCGCCGCTCAGCGAGCCGTGCATGGCCTGGGCGAGATACCGGCTCTGGACCGCGCGGGCGATCTCGGCGAAGCTCTGCCCGGTCGTTCCGGGCACCTCCAGCGGCATGGTGCTGCCCTGGTTGCCGAGCGAGTCGGGGGACACGGGGCCGGTGCGCCGCGAGTGCAGGACGGTGACGGTGTGGGCCGAGCCGCCGCCGAGTCGCCCGAGTACGGCACCGTAGGCCGCGAGGTAGACCATCGACGGGGTGAGCCCGTGGCTGCTCGCGAACGTGTCGATCCGGGCCGCCGTGACCGGGTCGAGGGTGACCATACGGTGGGAGACCGCCGGGCCGACGGACCGCCAGCCGGGCCGCAGCGGCAGTTCGGCGGCGTCGGGAAGCGCCGCCGCCCGCGTACGCCAGAACCGCTCGTCGCGTGCGGAACGGTCCCGGCGGGGCGTGCCGGGACCGCCGGGCGTGCCGTGCGGGGCGCGGTCGGCGACGGCGGGTTCCCCCTCCCCGCCGTCGCGGTCCGTCACCAGCTCGGCGAGGAACACGCCGAGCGACGCCGCGTCCATCAGCCACAGGGAGTACACCAGGTGCAGCCTGGCGCGGTGCGCCGAGCGCACCACGGACACCTCGAACTGCGGCCAGTCGCCGAACGCGAACGCGTCGGAGACGCAGGCGCGGCGGACCTCGTCGTCGGCGGCGTCGAAGCCGGCGTCGTCGACCCAGCGGACATCGGCGTCCACGTCCCGCGCGACGTCCTCGCGCAGGGGTGTCAGGGAGAGGTCGGCGGCCTTGCTGAGCCGGAGCACGGAGTTGGCCCGGACCAGTCGGCGCAGGCGGGCGCCGACCCCGGCCGCCTTGTCCGGGCTCAGGTCGCAGCTCAGGTAGTAGCGGGCGGGTCCGCTGAGTTCGAGGCCGTCCTGGCCGCCGATCAGATAGGCGCGCTGGATCGGGCTCAGCGGCTCCCGTACGCGGCCGTCACCGGGATCCCGCGGGACGGTGTCACTCATGACGGTGTCACTCATGTCAGAAAACGATCTCTCTCACCTTGTCGCGGCTCAGGAATCCGCCGGGGCTGAAGCTCGGTCCGTACGCGCCCACGCCGGGGAACACCAGCAGGTCGCCGGGCGTCACCTCGGGCAGCTCGATGTCCTCGGCGAGCACGTCGAGTTGGGAGCAGAGCGGCCCCGTCACATACACATGGGGGACGTGCCGGCGGTCCGCCCCGCCCACCACCCGGACGCGGAGCTCTCCCCGGTCGCCTCCGGACAGCAGGCGGCTCGCGAGGAGGATGTCGTTCATCCCGGCGTCGACGATGACGTACCGGCGGTCGCCGATCGTCTTGGTGTCCAGGACGGTGGTCAGCAGGCTGCCCGCCGGGCCCGCGATGGACCGGCCGTACTCGCAGACGAGCGGCAGCCGGTCGCCCCGCGCGGGAAGGCCGGTGTCCGCCTCCGCCAGCCGGGCCCAGTCGACGGCGGGGTCGCGGTCGCGCCACCGGGTCGCGATGCCGCCGCCGATCGAGACGAAGTCGAGGGCGAGGCCGAACCGTTCGGCGCACGCCCTGGCGCGCTCGGTGACCGCCTTCCGGGTGGTCAGGATGACCTCGGGGTCGCTGTACTGGGAGCCCCAGAACAGCTGGAGTCCGCTGACCGACAGCGGCGAGGCGCGCAGGACGCCGATCACGTCGGCCAGGTCCTCGTCGCCCACGCCGAACTGGTTCGGAGTGGGCTCGGCGTCCGGTGTCCGGGCCGGATAGGGCGTGTTGAGCCGGATCACCCCGCGTCCGGTCACCCCGAGATCGCGGGCCGCGTCCGCGAACAGGACGGCCTGCCGGGGCGATTCGACCGTCACCGCGACACCGGCGGCCAGCGCCGCCGCCGCCTCCGTACGGGACTTCGCCGGGCCGGTGAACAGCACCTGGTCCGGCGGTGTGCCGGTGCTCAGCGCGGTCTCCATCTCGGCGAGCGAGCAGACGTCGAAGCCGTCCACCAGCGGGGCCAGCGTGTTGACGACTCCGGGGTACGGATTGGCCTTCAGCGAGTAGTAGACACCGGCCCCCGGCGGCGAGGCCGCGCGGACCCGCGCGACGGCGTCGCGCAGCACCGGCCTGCTGTAGGCGTACACCGGCGTCCGGCCCGCCCGGTGGACGAGCAGCCGGGCCTCGGCGTCGGTGGGCGTGGCCGTCTCATCGCTCATGCGGCTCTCCTCCTGCATATGACTCTCCCCCTGCGTACGGATCCGCCCCTGCGTACGGATCCGCCCCCGCATGCGGATCCGCCCCCGCATGCGGATCCGCCCCCGCTTCGCACAGTGCCGCGAGGACGTCCGCGTGGACCCGGTCGATCACGTCGGGCCGGTCGGCGGCGATGCCCCGCCGGTAGTAGTAGGTCAGCGCCATCTCGCCCGCCGACATCTGGAGTTCGCCCTGCAACTGGTAGCGCAGCGCCCGCCCCAGCGGCCGGGGCCGCCAGGCCCCGAGCTCGCGGGCGCGCAGGCCGCGTGGTTTGGGGTGCTGGTTGAAGAGCACCGTCGACAGGGGGAAGCACTCCGCGTCGGCGAGACCCAGCTCCTCGGCCCGCTGGTCGAACTCCCAGGCGCTGTGGGCCGTGCCGTCCTCCAGCTGCCGGGCGAACTCGCCCGCGCGGTCCGGGAGTTCCCCGGTGCCCTGGCCGCGGACGACGAGCTGGCTGGTGAACATGCCCGCGGTGCCGGTCCGCGCGCCCTGCCGTGCCTGGACGGGAACGACGAGGGCCAGCGGGCCGAGCCCGAAGGTCCGGGAGACGGCCCGCTCGAAGGCGGCCAGCACCACCGCGAAGACCGAGACCCCGTGCGCCTGGGCGATCCGGTGGGCGGCCCGAGTGCCGGTGACGCCGAACGGGTGCGACACCAGCTCTCCGGCGCGCGCGTCCTCGCCCGCGGCCTCCGGCAGCTCGGTCTGCCGGAGGCCCCCGAGGAGGTTCCGCCAGTACGCGGCCTCCGGGGCCGGCGCGTGCGCGGCGCGCTCGGTCGCCCGGCAGTAGTCCCTGAAGCCGCGCGGGGCCGGGGCGGGGCCGACGGGCTTCGCCGACAGCAGGCGGCGGATCTCGTCGGCGATCAGATCCAGGCTCAGTCCGTCGACGAACAGGTGGTGCGCGACGACGAGGACGGAGGTCGTGCCGTCGCCCGGCACGACGACCACCCTGAGCGGAGCGGGCCCGGTGGGGTCGATCGGCTCTGCCACCGCCTTGACCCGCGCCTCCTGGACCCGTGTGCGGTGTCCGCCCCCGGCCGGGGCGACCGTGACCGGGCAGCGCACCTCGGCGGCCTCGCGGTGGAGTTGGCGCTTCCAGTCCGCCGTGAGCGAGAGCCTGAGGGCGTCGTGGCGGGCGACGACCGCGTCGACCGCCTTCTCCACGTCGGTCCGCGACACGGTCGCCGCGATCCGTATCTCCCGAGAGATGTTGCACCAGTTGGCGTTGCCGTCCGCCATGCAGAGGGCCATATAGGCCTGCTGACGTGTCGACAGCGGAACCGAGCCGGACTCGCTGGGCTCCTCGGGGGCGTCGGGGCGGGCCTGAGGGTCCGTGGCGGTGTCCGTGGCCGTGGTGGCGGACGCGGCCGGAGAGCGGGCGAGCTCGATCGCCCGGCTCAGGGACGCGATGTCACGGTGGGCGAAGCAGTCCCGGACCGAGAGGTCCACCCCGAACCGCCGGTTCACCTCCAGGACGAACTCCATCATGTCCAGCGACGTCAGCCCCGCGTCGACGAAGGAGACGGAAGAAGAAGCGGAAGCCGTGTCGAGGCCGAGGAGGCCGCGCAGGGTCCCGGCGACGTCCACGGCCCCGTCCGCGGTCGAGGCGTCGACGGCCTCAGCCGCAGCGGCCGGTGCGTCATCGGCCGACGCGGCCAGCGCCACCCGGTCCACCTTCCCGCTGCGCAACAGCGGGAAAGCGCCGCGCAGATGGACAGCGGGCCGGGGCAGCCGCAGCCGCCGGGCCGTTTGCTCCACCGCCGCGCGCAGCGCCTCGGCCGCCCCGGCGGCGGTGGGATCGTCGACGGCGAGGAAGGCCCGCGGGCCCTGCCGGTCGACCACCACGCACTGCCGGACGCCGGGCAGTTCCTCGACCTCGTCGACGAGGCGGTGGTACGAGACCCGCCTGCCGGAGACCTTCAGGTCGTTCCCGAGTCGGCCGGCCACCACCAACTGGCCGCCAGCGGTGAGGTATCCGCTGTCACCAGTGCGCAGCACCGGTTCCATCGGCGTGACGCGGAACGCCCCGGACTCCCCGCCGGCGTCCTCGGCGAGGGTGCCCAGCGCGGGCGCGGCCGAGGCGATGAGCACCTCGCCGCGGCCGTCCGCGTCGGGCCGGTCGATGGTGACGGAGACGCCCGGACGGGCGGACCCGACCGGCACGCCCTCCCGCGGACCGTCCCCCGCGCCCCGGACGCCCCGCCGGAACAGCTGCGCGAGGGTGCCCTCGGTCATGCCGTACAGGTTCACGAACTCGGCGGCGGGGGCGAGCGCGCGCCACGCTCCGACCACCCGCGCGGGCAGCACCTCACCGGCGAAGAACCCCAGGCGCAGCTGGTCGAGACGCGCGGACTGAGCGCCCAGCACATCGGCGATCCGCCGCGCGAGCGAGGGGACGAGGAAGGAGAGGGTCGCCCGGCTGCGCACCAGGTGGTCCGCGAGGGCCCGCAGATCCAGCTGGGCGTCGGGGCCGGGCAGCGCGAGCCGGCCGCCGACGGCCAGGACGGCCAGCAGCTCACGCAGTGAGGGGTCGAAGTTCACACGGGTGACGGCGGCGCAGACGTCCGTACTCCGGAGGTCGAACTCGGTCACGAACCACGTCAGGAACGCGTGGAGTCCGGTGCGGCTGCCCACCACCGCCTTCGGGGCGCCCGTCGAACCGGACGTGGGGATGAGGTAACCGGCGTCGCGGGCCGCGTGGCGGCGGACGGGACGGGTGCGGCGGCGGGCCGGGAGGTCGAGGAGGACACGGCCGGTGGCGGCCTCCAGCAGCAGCTCGTCCGGAGTGCCGACGCCCCGGTAGTGCGCCGCCGGGGAGACGTCGCTGCTCAGGACGGCCGACGGCGCGGCGATGCGCTCGGCCCACGCGTACTGGCCGGTCTCCAGGCCCGCGTCGACCGGAACCGGGACGGCGCCGCTGCGCAGCGCCGCCAGGAGTCCGACGACATAGGCCGGGCTCAGCGGGCCGAGCACCAGCACATGGGTGCCCGCCGCGCCGCGCGCATCGAGGGCGCGCGTCAGGTCGTCGACGGCGGCGGTGAGTTCGGCGTACGTCAGCCGCTCCCCGCACCAGTCCACGGCGATCCGGTCGCTCGGGGGGAGGGTGAGCAGTCGGCCGAGCCGGTCCTTCGCGCTCATGAGACCGGACGACCCGGTTCCGCGGTGGGCGGGGTGAGGGCCAGCTCCGCCAGCGCGTGGCGGGCGCTGTCGCCGCCGGAGCGCAGCGCGTCGGCCAGGTTCTCGGTGCCGCCCTTGCCCTGGTTCAGCCGGAAGCAGGAGGTGAGGCGGAGGTCGCGCAGACGGTAGCCGACGATGTGCTTCAGATACTCGCCGGAGAGGTGCGCGGGGATCTCGTCCAGGGTCCAGGTCGAGCCGTCGACCGTGCTCTTCTGGAGCCGGTCGATCAGCACCTCGACATCGGCGCGCTTGCGGGCGTCGTCGCTGAGTTCGAGCCGCCCGGAGATCTCCACCGCGCAGTAGAGCCAGGTGGGGATGCGGCTGCGGGTGCCGAACCACTCGGCGGGAATGTAGGTGTCCGGGCCGAGCACGGTGATCGTGGCGGGGGCCCCGGTCCCGAAGACGGCCGACATGCCGTTGGCCCGAGCCACATGTCCCGCGACGAACAGCTCGCCGTCCTCGGTCTCGCGCAGGTCGATCGGGAGCGGCGAGGAGAAGACCTCACCGGCGTGGTAAGTGGCCAGCACGCCGAACGACTTGGCGCGAACGAAGTCGCGCATGGCCGGCAGCGGGAGGCTGAACTGCTCTTTGGTGTACATGATCAGTCGCGGTCCTTCAGATCGGGGTCCAGGGACTCCAGGCCGATGCCGTCACGGGCACCGCGCTGCGGCGGGTGGAACGCGAGGGCGTTCAGACCGCCGGCGAGGAGCGCGGGGAACGAGGAACGGGCGAAGGCCGCGCCGCCCGCGGCCCGCAGCAGGCGGCCGCCGATCCCGCCGATCGCGTCCTCGACCCGGTCCCGCGCCGCCACCGCCAGGTTGAGCCGGTCTCCGGCCGGGGCGCCGGCGTCGGTCGCGCGGGCCGCGTCGAGCAGCCCGGACTCCAGGGCGCGGAGCTCCGCCGTAGCGCCGGTCCAGCCGCGCGAGCCGAGTCGTCGGCCCTCGGGCGCGGCCCCCGCCAGACAGTGGGCGACCCCGAGGTACGAGGCGCTGATCAGCAGCTGGAACCAGCTGTAGCAGTCGACGGCGAAGCGTCGGCCACTCTCGCCCCGCAGGGGGAAGACGCGGGCCCGCGGCACCCGGACGTCCGACAGGCGCACGGTGTGGCTCTCCGCCGCGAGGAACAGGGAGCTGTGCCAGAACGGCTCGCGCTCCACGCCCTCGGCCCCGGCGTCCACGAACGCCTGGGCGAAGCCGTCGGGCGATCCGTCCGGCGCGCGCAGCTCGACCATCAGCGACAGCATGTCCATGCTGCGGGACAGCGAGCAGGGCCGCTTGAGCCCGCTGACGCGGTAGCCCGCGGCGTCGCGCACCGCCTGGCTGCCGAGGTTGCCCAAGTCCCGGCCAGGGGTCGACTCGGCGCCGCCGGAGGCGATGAGCCGGGCGTCACGGGCGATGTCCCGGAGGATGGTCCGGGCGCCCTCGTCGCCGGCGGCCGCCACCTGCCCGAGCGCGGCGATCTTGTAGTGGTGCATGGTCGTCGCGATGGCCGCGGACGGGGCGGCCGAGCCGAGCGCGACCTGGAAGCGCACCGCCGCCTCGGCCGTGCTGCCCCCGCCGCCGCACTCCGCCGGAATGAGCATCGCCGTGGCGCGGGTCCGCTTCAGGAGCGCGAACACCGGGCCCGCGTCCCGCTCGTAGTCCCGCGTCGTGCCCGCCGCCAGCGCGGCGTGGAGTCCGTCCGCCACGCCGTCGAGCCGCTCCCGCGCGTCCGTGAGCGCGCTCGTCTCGCTCAGGCCGGTGGTCATTCGGTGTTCCTCTCCTCGGTGCGCATGAGTTCCCTGACGGCGGCGTAGTCGGTCTTGCCGAGCGGTGTGCGCGGCAGTGCGGCGGTGAGCTCGTACCGCTGCGGCAGCTGGTGGGAGAGCAGCAGCCGGGCGAGCCGCTGCCGCACCGCGCCCAGGTCGGCGCCGGGGCTGAGGACGAGAAGGGCGGCGACCCGCTCCGTGGTCGCGGGGTCGGGGACGCCGACCACCGCGCTCTCCCGCACTCCGGGGCACTCCCGCAGCGCGGCCTCGACCTCCAGCGGGCCGACCTTGTGCCCGGCGACGTTGATGAAGCCCGACCGGCGGCCGAGTACGTACCAGCCGTCCTCGTCGGCCCGGACGAGGTCGTGGGTCCGCAGCCAGCCGTCCGGGAACATCTCGGCGGTCTGGGCGGGGTCCCGGTAGTAGCCGCGGGCGAGCGCGGGGCCGCGTACCCAGAGCTCGCGGACGTCCGCGGGCTCCGTCTCCGTGTCCCCGTCCCTGCCCTCCATCGGCTCCATCGGCTTTATCGGCTCCAGCCGGTGTTCCACCCCGGCGATGGGCGTGCCGACGGAGTTCTTGCCGACGTATCCCTTGTCGAAGCAGATGGCGCCGATCTCGGACAGGCCGTACACCTGCCGCAGCGGCAGCCCGTACCGCTCCAGGAACGCCTCCTGGGTGCTCGTCCCGAGCGGTGCGCTGCCCGCGATGGCCAGCCGGAGGGTCCGCAGCGCCGCCGGGGGCGCCCCGCGCGCCGAGGTGAGCATCCGGTACATGACCGGCAGCCCGCTCACCACGGTGACGCCCCGCGCCTCGACGAGCCGGGCGAGTCCCCGCCCGGTCAGCCGGTCGCCCCGCGCGAACACCACCGTCGCGCCGCTCAGGAGTCCGGGCAGCGTCAGGATGTCGATGCCGTGGCAGTGCGACAGCGGGAGCGCGCACAGCACCACGTCCGACGCGGAGAGCGCCAGCTCACCGCCCCACAGCCGGACTCGGGCCGCGATGGCCGCCTGGCTCATGACGATGCCCTTGGGCTCGCCCGTAGAGCCGGACGTGCAGTGCACGACGAAGTCCCCGGACTGGTAGCCGTCCCTGGCCCGTTCGCGGTGCGCGGAGGCATCGGGCACGGGCGTGAGGCGGAAGGAGCCCGGCCCGTCGTCCGGGCCCTGGCCGTCCACGGCGAGCCAGGTCAGGTCGAACCTGGCGCAGGCGCGCTCCCGCTCCCGCGCGGAGAGCCGGCTGTCGAGGAGCACCGTGACCACATGGAGCTTCGCCGCGGCCAGATAGAGCGCCACGAAGGTGACCGGGTCGCCGACGGCGAGCCCCAGGACGTCGCCCCCGTCGCCCCTGTCGCCCCTGTCGCCCCCGTCGCTCCCGCCGCCTCCGTCGAGCTCGGCCGTCAGCCGCTCGGCCGCGGTCTCCACCGCGTCGAGCAGCGCCGCGTACGACGACACGGCCCCGTCGAGGCCGACGACGGCGGGGGCGTGCGGCGCGGCGAGCGCCGTGGCCAGGAAGGAGGTGTACAGCTGGCTCACGGTGAACCTCCTTCTTCCTTTCCCGCCTTACGAGGAAAAGGGCGGCGGTGAACATTCACGGATCGCTCCACGCGGGAACCACGCGGGAACCGCGCGGGAACCATGCGGGAAAAGGCCTTTTGCGCGGGAGAATTCAGCGCATCGGCTCGACGGCAACGTGACGAAATCACAGAGAACCTGGCCGGACAAGATCAGTTCACATGGCGAGACATGCAGGTGAAGCGGGGTAAACACCCGGATCGACAGCGGTTGTTGGCTCAATCATGAGCGTTTCCGTGAGCCCGGCGCCGCACGGCGGGCTGGCCGTTTCCGGTCACGTCCCGACACGGCCAGGGGGCTCCCATGGACAGTGCTTCGGACGCCGACTGATGATCGAATTCGCTGTCGGCAGCCGAGAAGTACGGCTGGACCCGGTCCGGAGCAAAGGCAAAGGAAGAAAATTCATGACCGATAAGTTGTGGGGCGGCCGTTTCGACGAGGACATCACGTCCGACGTCCTCGACTACACCCTCACGACGGATGTCGACGTCCGTCTCGTCTTCGCCGACCTCTGGCAGGACATGGCGCACGTGCTGATGCTCGGCCGCCAGGGCGTCATCCCGGAGGAGACCGCGCGCGCGATTCTCGGATCCCTGCTGAAGCTGTGGGAGCGGCACGAGCGCGGCGAACTGACGCTGCGCCCGGAGCTGGAGGACGTCCACTTCAACATCGAGCAGATGGTCATCGAGGACCTCGGCCGCGAGGTCGGCGGCCATATGCACACCGCGCGGTCCCGCAACGACCAGGTCTCCACGGACGCCCGTATCTATCTGCGCGGCGTCCAGCTCGACGCCGTCGCCGCGAACCTCGCGCTGATCGAGGAGCTGCTCGCCTTCCCGGAGGAGGACCTGCTCGCGATCCTGCCGGGCTACACGCACAGCCAGGCCGCCCAGCCGGTCTCCGTCGGATTCTGGAAGACCGCCCACGCCAGCATGCTGCTGCGCGACGTCCGGCGGCTGCGCGGCGCGTTCGACCGGACCGACGAAGCGCCGCTCGGCGCCTGCGCCCTGGCCGGGACGTCCTTCCCGCTGGACCGTGAACTCACCGCGCGCCTCATGGGGTTCGGCGGCGTCCTGAGCCACGCACTCGACGCCACCAGCGCCCGTGACTACCTCATCGAGACCGCGTCGGCGTTCGCGCTCGGAGGGAACAACCTCTCGCGCATGGCCGAGGAGATCGTGATGTGGAGCGGGCACGAGTACAGCCTGGTCGAGGTCTCCGACGCGTACGCCACCGGCAGCTCGATCATGCCGCAGAAGAAGAACCCGGTCGTCGCCGAGCTGACCCGCGGCCGGTCGGGCCGGACCGTCGGCACCCTCGTCCAACTCCTCACCATGGCCAAGGGCGTGACGCTCGGCTACAGCTGTGACCTCCAGGACGACAAGCCGTACCTGTGGCACGCCATCGACGCCTACCTGTCGACCCTGCGCATCGTCGCGGGCCAGACCAAGGGCCTCAAGTTCAACGGCGAGCGCGGCGAGAACCTGTGCTGGGACAACTTCTCCACCGCCACCGAACTCGCCAACTACCTGGTCTCCGAACGCGGCATCGCCTTCCGCGAGGCCCACCACATCACCGGCACCCTCGTCTCGACCCTGATCAAGGAAGACGCGACGCTGCGCGACACCGCCGCCGGCGCCCGGATCCTCGCCGAACTCGGCCACCCGGTAGAGGAGTCGGTGCTGGCGCACATCCTCGCCCCCCGTACCGCGGTGACCCGCTACACCAGCCCCGGCGGCACCTCCCCGCAGAGCGTCGAGGCCGTCCGCGCCGAGCTGCGCGCCGCCGCCGAGGGCCACACCGCGTGGCTGGACGCCGCCCGGCGGACGTTCCAGAACGCGCACGAGGCCACCCTGCGGGCCGCCCGCGAGGTCGCCGACGGCGCGGAGATCGCCAAGGTCATCGACACCGCGCTGGCCGAGCTGCCCGCCCCCGCGTCGCAGTGACCCCGACGGCACCGCCCCACGCCCGCCACCGCACCCTGGAGACCCCATGAAAATCGTGCTCGCGTACTCCGGAGGCCTCGACACCTCCGTCGCCCTGCACTGGCTGAAGGAGCGCTACGACGCCGAGGTCATCGCCTTCTGCGCGGACATCGGCCAGCTGGAATCGCTGGAGGCCGTCAAGGAGCGGGCCCTGCGCACCGGCGCGTCGAAGGTCTACATGGAACCGCTCTCCGAGCGCTTCCTGAAGGACTTCGCCCTCCCGGCCCTCCAGGCGCACGCCCGCTACGAGAACAAGTACCTGGTGGCGGCGCCGCTCTCCCGGCCGCTGATCGCCCAGCGGATGGTCGAGATCGCGCACGCCGAGGGCGCCGACGCGGTCGCCCACGGCGCCACCGGCAAGGGCAACGACCAGGTGCGCTTCCACACCAGCGTCACCGCGCTCGACCCGAAGCTGAAGGTGCTCGCCCCGGTCATCGACTGGGAGCTGACCACCCGAGAGTCGGAGCTCGCCTACGCGCGGGAGCACGGCATCGAGGTGTCGGTGACCAAGGAGAACCCGTACAGCATCGACACCAACATCTGGGGCACCAGCATCGAGTGCGGTGAACTGGACGACGTCGAGCAGCCCCCGCCCGCCCGCGCCTGGCAGCTCACCGCCGACCCCAAGTCCGCGCCCGAGCAGGCCGAGCGGGTCACCGTCGGCTTCGCCGCCGGTGTGCCGGTCACCCTCGACGGCGAGAAGCTGGAACTCACCGAGCTGGTGGGCCGACTGAACACCGTGGCCGCCCGCCACGGCGTCGGCCGCGTCGACATCGTCGAGAGCCGTATCGTCGGCTTCAAGACGCGGGGCATCTACGAGGCGCCCGCCGCGACCGTGCTGATGGCCGCGCACGAAGAGCTCGAAGCGCTCGTCCTGGACCGCGAGACGCTCCACCACAAGCAGGCCCTCGCCCTGCGCTACTCCGAACTCGCCTACTACGGCTACTGGTTCTCCGACCTGCGCCGCGCCCTCGACGGCTTCGTCGCCACCCTGCAACCGCAGGTCAACGGCGAGATCACCATGGAACTCTGCAAGGGCTCCTGCACGGTGGTCAGCAGGAAGTCCCCGAACTCGCGATACAGCGGTGCGCTCGCCACCTACGAGGCAGGCGACACCTTCGACCACAAGGCGGGCGCCGGCTTCGCCTACGTATGGTCCCTGCCGCTCACGCGGCCGTGACCGGAAAGGCCCCACGCATGCGAGTCGTCTTCATGGGCTACCAGACCTGGGGGCACCGGGTCCTGGAGGCCCTGCTGGAGTCCGAGCACGAGGTCCCGCTCGTCATCACCCACCCGCCGAGCGACCACGCCTACGAGGCCATCTGGAACGACTCCGTCGCCGCTCTCGCGGAGCGCCACGGCATCCCCGTGCTGACCCGTAAGTACGCCAACGACGGGGAAGTGGCCGAGCGGCTGCGGGAACTGGAGCCCGACCTGCTGGTGTCGTCGGACTGGCGCAGCTGGGTCGCCCCGGAGATCTACTCCCTCGCCACCCACGGCGCCATCAACATCCACGACGCCCTGCTGCCCCGGTACGGCGGCTTCGCCCCGCTCAACTGGGCGCTGATCAACGGCGAGCCCGAGGTCGGCGTCACCGTGCACTTCATGAACGAGGACTTCGACCTCGGCGACATCGTGGTGCAGAAGCGGGTGGCGGTGGAGGACAAGGACACCGTCACCGACCTGTTCCACAAGACCATCGACCTCTTCGCCCCCGCGGTGCTGGAGTCGCTGGAGCTGATCGGGTCGGGCCGCACCGACTGGACCCCGCAGGACCCGGCACAGGCGACCTTCTTCCACAAGCGGTCCATCGAGGACAGCAGGATCGACTGGAACTGGTCGGCCAAGGACATCGCCAACCTGGTCCGCGCCCAAGTCGACCCGTACCCCAACGCCTTCGCTTACTACAAGGGCCAGCGCGTCCGCATCCTGTCCGCCGCGGTCTCGGCCGTGCGGCTCGGCGGCACCGTCGGCCGGGTGTTCCGCCCCGAGGGCGAGGGCGTCGCCGTCGTCTGCGGCCCCGGCGCGCGCGGCGGGGGCGAGTACGGCCTGGTCGTGGAGCGGGTGCGCACGGACGACGGCGTCGAGCACCGCGGCGTCGACTTCTTCCGGACCATGGGCGGCTACCTGACCAGCAGGCCCTAGACCCTGTCTCACTGGGGCCTGTCGTGCCCGCGCATCCACACCGGGGGCGGCCCGCGGACGGGCCGCCCCCGGCTTCTTCACACAAGGAGTAACTGGTGAACCTGTTCCTGGCGCTCGCCTCGGCGATGGTGCTCGGCGCAGGCGACTTCGTCGGAGGACTCGCGGCCAAGAGAGCCCGCGCCGTCGTCGTGGTCGTCTGGTCGAACGCCGCCGGGCTCGCCACCGCGCTCACCCTCGTCGGGCTGCTCTCCCGGTCGGGAACCGGCTGGGACGAGGTCCTCTGGGGCTCGCTCGCCGGGCTGTGCGGAAGCGCGGGCGCCGTCCTGCTCTACCGGGCCCTGGCCAGCGGCGTGATGAGTCTGGTAGCCCCGACCACCGCCGCCGCGGCCGCCGCGCTGCCCGTCGTCGCCGGTGTCCTGACCGGCGACCGGCTCTCCGCCCTGGCCGTCGTCGGCGTCTTGTGCGCCCTCGCCGCCGTCCTGCTCGTCTCCCTCAGCGGCGACGGCACGGGGGCGTCCGGAGACCGGCGGACGCTGCTGCGCAGCATGGCCCTGGCCCTGCTCGCCGGCGCCGGATTCGGCGCCTTCTTCGTCTTCCTGGCCCAGACGCCGAGCGACACCAGCCTGTGGCCCCTGGTGTGGGCCCGCTGCGCCTCGCTCACCGCGATCCTGCTGTTCATCCTGGTACGGCGCACCTCACCGGCGCTGCCCGCCAGGCCCGCCCGGCTCGCCCTGCTCTCGGGGGTGCTCGACATGGGGTCGAGCGCGCTCTTCCTCGTCGCGGTCCGGGGCGGAAGCCTCGCCGTCATCGGGCTGCTGGCGTCGCTGTACCCGATCAGCACCGTGCTGCTGGCCCGGATCCTGCTCAAGGAGCGCATCCGGGGGATCCAGCACGTCGGCGTGGCGCTGGCCGTGGGCAGCGTCGTGCTCCTCGCCTGGAACTGACCCGTACCGCCTGGAACCGACCCGTACCGCTGGGAACCGACCCATACCGCTGGGAACCGACCCATACGCCGGGAACCGACCCGTGCCCGCCGCCCGTCCCGCTTTTCCCGACCGGAGGTCCCGTGCCCGCCACCGATCCCATCCTGCCGCCGACGAACGGACTGATCACCAGGAGCGGATCCACCCCCGACGGGGGCCGGGCCGACCCCGCTCCTTCCGTCCGACGCCCGTCCCCGCGGACCCGGTTGACCCCGTTGACCCGGCTCCGCGCATGGAAGGCGCTCGTCCTCGGGCACCTGGTCCGGGGAGATCGGGCCTAACGGGCGTACGCCGGTGGCGGACGACGATACCGTCGTCCGCCACCGGCGTCGTCGTACCACCGGCGCGGTGGTCAGGCCTTTCCGATGATCCGCCGCATCCGCTGCTGCGCCTCTCCCGCGGAGAAGGCCGTACGGTGGGACCGCTTGCCCTCCTCGCGCACCTGCTGCAGACCGCGGACGAAGGGGCCGTTCACCCGAGGCCGGGTCGACTGGACGGCGGCCGCGGTGTAGGCGGCGATGCGGCGCGCCCGGTCGAGCGCCCGGTCCAGCAGCTCCTCGGGGCCGGTCACCTCGTGCAGCAGCCGGTCGGCGAGGGCCCGCTCGGCCGGCCACTCCTCGCAGGTGTAGAGCATGTCCTGCATGACGCCGCGGCCGACCACCGTCTCCAGCATGTAGCCGCCGAAGTTGCAGGCGACGCCGACCCGGAACTCCGGCATCACGAGCTTGGCCGAGCGGCTGCCGATCCGCAGGTCGCAGCAGAGGGCGATCTGCAGCCCGACACCGATCGCGTATCCGTCGATGGCGGCCACGACGGGCTTGGAGATGCCGGCGACCGTGCTGTACAGCGCGGTGATGTCGTCGATCCAGGCGTCGACCTCATCGCCGCCGTGGAACTCCGACACCTCGTTGAAGTCGCCTCCGGCGCCGAAGGAACGGTCCGGGCCGCCGTACAGGACCACGCAGCCCACGGCGTCGTCGGCGTCCAGGTCCAGTATCAGCTCGGTGAGTTCACGCATCCGCGCCCTGCTGAACGGATTCTGTTCGTGCGCGTGCGAGAACTCGACGAGGGCGACCCCGTCGGCCAGCACTTCGCATTTCATGCTCGCCGTCGGCGTACTGATCGGTGACACGTGGCAGCCCTCCCTGGGCAGATCGGAATGTCGTGCGGGTGAGCGCCGGTCAGCCCCAGGCCAAGTCGTATTCCGCCACGACGAGTTGAGCCTGCTGAAGACTGAGCGCGGTACGGGCGTCGTCCGACGGGAGTGCGGCCGACCCCGCCACCAGTCCCGCCGCGGCCACGCTCGCGGCCACGAGCGTGGCCGAGTTCCGGCACATGCGGGCCCAGCCCGAAGAGACGCCCGCGGACATATGACGTGCAGCACTCACGTGTATCGACTCCCTCAGGAAGGATGAAATCCGGCCGGAGGCGGTCTTCGTGCCCCCCGGCGGTCGTCCCCAGCATGGTCAGGCGGCGGACGGCGGTACAAGGGCGGCCGGTGTCCGTGAGAGGACATGACTGGAAGCGGACATGGACATTCCTGTCTCGAATGCCGAGACGATGGAGGATCGAGTGGGAACCGGTCCGCGACCCTGAAGAATCCGGGGAGTGGGCGGCGTTCACCGAAGATCCTCGTATGAGCTTGCATGCATAGATATGCATCACGCAGGATCTCCCTGTCAGGGGTGGCGCTAGTGGGGGAGTGTGTTGAGTGAGGAACGTGAGGGATGACGCCGTCCGGGATCTGTTCCGTTTTCTGGTCGCCGCGCCCGGTTCGACCCTGCGGGACGCCCAGGAGCACCTCCGGGCGGAGCCGCAGGCGCTCAGTTCCGCGATGGACTTCCTGGCGGACAGCGGGCTGGTCCGGTCGGACTCCGCGCAGTCGGCGCCCGCACCGCCCGAGGTCGCCCTCGCTCGGGTGCTTGAGCGGGAGGAGGAGTCGCTCCAGCGGCGACTGGCGGAACTGCACGAAGGGCGGGCCGTCCTCGCGGCGCTGAGCGAGAACCTGATGGCCATTCAGGCGACCGGCCGGGGCGCCTTCGGCGTGACCCTCCTGGAGAACGAGGCCGAGGTCATCTCCGCCCTGGAGGGCGCGGCCGCACGGGCCCGCAAGGAGGTCCTCAGCATGCATCCGGGCGCTCCGCTCTCGGCTGCCATGCTCACGGACAGCATGGAGCGGAACCAGCAGGTGCTCGAGCGCGGTGTGGCGATGCGCTCGATCCACCTCGACTGCATGGTGCGCATCCCCTACGGGCGGGCCCATCTGATGAACCTGCAGGAAGCGGGGGCCGAGGTGCGGGTTGCCTCCGTCCTGCCGCTGCGGCTGATCGTGGTGGACGGCGTGCTCGGATACGCCTCCACCCTCCCGCGCGAGGGCCGGTTCGCCGCGCTGGAGTTCAAGGGCCCGGAGCTCGTCCACGTCCTCCTCCGGATCTTCGAGCACTGCTGGGTGCACGGCGCCGTGGTGCCGCCGATCGGCGAGTCGGTGAACCGGGGGTCTCGGGAGGGTTCCGGCGCGGCCGCGTCCGAACTCGACGAGCGGGAGCGGGCCCTGGTGCGGATGCTGGCCGAGGGGCACAAGGACGAGGCGATCGCGCGATGCCTCGGGGTGTCCTCCCGTACCCTGCGCCGGCTGATGACCGACGTGATGGACCGGCTCGAAGCCGACAGCCGTTTCCAGGCGGGCGCTCGGGCCATGGCTCGGGGCTGGCTCGACAACCTCTGAGCCCGCGCGGTTCTCCGCCGTTCCGTGGATGTAAGTATGCTGTAAACGGCATTTTAATGCAGCGTTGAGAGTGCGTGTCGAAAATATGAGGGAAGGCGATCGATAATGGATCTGGCAGTACCGCGGGGATTCCGCTCGTACACCGCCAACATGGGACTGAAGGACAGCGCGCACGACTTCGCGGTGGTGGTGTCGGAAGTCCCGGCCGTGTCCGCGGCGGTCTTCACCAAGTCGCGCTTCGCCGGTCCCAGCGTGGTCCTGAGCCGCGAGGACACCGCCCGGCACCAGAGCCGCGGCATGGTCGTCGTCTCCCGTAACGCCAATGTGGCGACCGGCAAGGTCGGCGCCGCGCACGCGGAGGAGGTGCGCAGGCTCGCCGCCGAGAAGGCCGGAGTCCGGCCCGAGGAGCTGGTGATCGGCTCGACCGGGGTGATCGGGCGCCCCTACCCCATCGAGAGCCTGCGCGAGGGCATCGCCAAGGCGCCGACGCCGTTGCCCGCCGCCGACTTCGAGGCGGCCGCCGCCGCCATCATGACCACCGACACCCGCGCCAAGTCCGTCCATCTGCGCTGCGGCGACGCGGTGGTCGTGGGCATCGCGAAGGGCGTCGGCATGATCGAGCCCAACATGGCGACGCTGCTGACCTTCTTCTTCACCGACGCCCAGCTCGAAGCGGACCGGCTCGACGCCGTCTTCCGGCGCGTGATGGACAAGACGTTCAACGCGCTCAGCATCGACACCGACACCTCGACCAGCGACACCGCGGCCGTGTTCGCCAACGGCCTGGCGGGCCCGGTGGACGAGGCCGAGTTCGAGGAAGTGCTGTACCAGGCCGCGCTGTCGCTGGTCCGGAACATCGCCTCGGACGGCGAGGGCGCCGCCAAGCTGCTTGAGGTGCGGGTCACCGGCGCCCGCGACACGGACCAGGCCAAGCGGGCGGGCAAGGCGGTGGTGAACTCCCCGCTGGTCAAGACCTCCGTGCACGGCGCGGACCCGAACTGGGGGCGGGTGGCGATGGCCGTCGGCAAACTCGACGACGACCTCGACATCGATCCGGCCCGGACGCGGATCCACTACGGCGACCTGGAGATGTTCCCCGAGGAGCCGGACGACGCCATGCTGGAGCGCGCCCGCGCGTACCTCTCCGGGGACGAGGTCGTCATCCGCGTCGATCTCGGCATCGCCGACGGCGAGTTCACCGTCTACGGCTGCGACCTGACCGAAGGGTACGTCGACCTCAACTCCGGTTACACCACCTGACCGGACCGCCGCGCGGTCCCGGCGGCCCCGTCTCCGGGGCCGCCGGGACCGGGTCACAGCTCGCCCTCCTCGCATGCACCGCTCTCCGCGGCCAGGCCCGCGATATGTCCGGCCAGCCCCGCGAGGGTGGAGTTCTCGGCCACGGCGACGATGCCGACCTCGACCTGGAACGCGGCGGACACGGCCCCCGCCATTCTCATGGCCAGCAGCGAAGAGGCGCCCAGCGCGAAGAAGTCGTCGTCCTCACGGATGCGCATATCGGGCTCTCCGAAAAGATCCCGCCATATAGCCGACAGCCTCTCCCGGATCTCCCGAATGTCCTCGGGAGTACGAGAGACAGCGGAATCAGCGGGATCAGCGGAATCAATAGCTCCGGGCATGGCTTCACTGCGCCTTTCTGATCGGGGACTGGCGTGCCAGTTTCTCGGTGTTGTGGGACTCCATACGGTCCGCGACAGCGGACGCCGATGCCGCCGCGTCGGCGGCGCGGGCGCGGAACGAGGAGATCTGGGCCCTGATGTCCTCGGGCCGCTTGTTCTGGCCGAACTTCACGATCCCGTCCAGCCGGTCCACGGGCAGCTCGAAGGCGACGATCCTGCTCCGGAAACTCTCCACGAGCTCACGGGGAGCCCGGTCCAGGACCCAGGGCTCCTTCGGCAGGAACCGCGCCTCCTCGTTCGCGATCAGGTCCTCCAGCTGCCGCAGCTCCTCGTCCCCCGTCATCACCCGAGGCCGGCCGTACGCGTGCACGGCCGCGTAGTTCCAGGTGGGGAAGTGCGGCTCGGAGGCGTAGTCGTCCGGGCAGATGTAGGAGTGCGGGCCGACGAAGGCGACCATCAGCTCCTCGCCGGCGTGGAGCGCCGTGACCACCGGGTTCGCTCGGGCGAGATGGCCTCGCAGCCTCCCGTTCGGCCCGTGCTCGGGCCCCTTGTCGAGGACGAACGGGATATGCGTGCCGTGGACGCGGCCGTCCACCACGGCTGCCAGCATCCCGAACGGATAGCGCTCGATCACCTCGTGATGGAGCGCCAGCTCCTCGGCGCGGTACAGGTCGGGTACGTACACGGCGGCTCCAGGGACGGGGGACGGGGACGGACGGCGGTCAGCGCCCGCACAGCCAGCGGGCGAGGGTTCCGGCGCCGAAGCCCGTGGCGCCGGCGTTGTAGTAGCCGTCGATCCGCGGGGACCAGGCGGGCTCGGTGATCTCCATATGCGCCCAGGAAGGGGGTGCGAACCGCTGGAGGAAGGCCGCGGCCGTGGCGCCGTCCCCGGCGCGCGGACCGGCGACCCTGCTGTTGGCGAACGGGGCCCACAGCTCGTCCCCGTACTCCTCCACCAAGGGCAGCGGCCAGAGCAGTTCGCCCGCCGCCCGGCCCGCGTCGGTCAGCCGCGCGGCGAGCGCGTCGTCGGTGCTCCACAGGCCCGCCGCCTTGGGGCCGAGCGCGGCGGCGACCGGCAGCCCGAGCGCGGAGACGCTGACGGCGGACCGCGCGCCGAGACCGGCCGCCAGATGCAGGGCGTCCGCCAGCATCAGCCGCCCGTGCCCGTCCTCGTGGTTCACCTCCACCGTCGCACCGGACGCGGTCGTGACGAGGTCTCCCACGCGCAGCGCGCCCGGCCCCGCCGCCTTGGCCGTGACCGGCAGGATCAGATGCGTCTCACGGCGTCCGCCGAGCGTGGCGAGCGCCGCCGCGGCGCCGAGCACGGCCCCGGCCCCCGCCATGTACTTCTTCGCGCCCTCGACGGCGCCGCCGGAGCGCGCCACCCCCCGGTCGTCGTATGTGAGGCCGAGACCGATCACAGCGACCGGGGGCAGCTCGCAGACGTCGGGCCGGTAGCGGAGCCGGATGAGGCGGGCCGGGTCGGCACTGCCCGCGACGGCGGCGGCGAAACCGGTCAGACCCCGCTCCCGCGCCTCGCCCGCGTCCCACACCTCGACGTCGAACCCCTCGTGCGCGGCCAGCGCCGACGCCTCGTCCGCCAGCCGGGCCGGGGTGATGACGTTGGCGGGCGCGGCGACGTACTCACGCGCCCGGACGACGGCGTCCGTGAAGGCCTCCGCGGCGCGGAGCACCGCGCCGGCGGCCCCGCTGCCGAGCAGCTCGACGGTCTCCGGCTCCCGCGGCAGGTCGGACCCGTAGTCCGCGCGGAACCGGTCCTTGAGGACGTTCCACCTGCCGCAGTGCACGGCGAGGCTCAGCCCCTCCGCCAGATGCTCGGTCAGGTCCAGGTCACCGGCCCGCCAGGACGGCAGCGCGACCGCGACCCGCCGGTTGGGACCGGACGTCAGAGTCCGGGCCACGGCCGCACCGGCCCGCCGCACGGTATGCGGGGTCACCTCTTCGGGGCGGCCCAGGCCGAACAGCACGAGCCGCTCGCACCGTCCGGGCGCACCGGGCCCGACGACCAGCTCGTCCCCGCCGCCGCCGAAGGAGCCGTACGCCGACAGCCGCCGCAGCGCCCCGTCGAGGGCCGCGTCGAGGTCGCGCGGCCACGGCCGGTCGAGCAGCGGGGCGTCATCGGCGAAGACGCCCACCGCGAGCACGTCGCCGCTCCAGCGGGCGGCGGGTGTCGGGCAGTCCGTGATGTCCATGGGTTTTCCTCTCGGCCGGTCGGATCAGGGTCGGATCAGGCCCGAGTGACGCGCAGGCCGTCCAGGTACAGGACGTCCAGCTCGGTTTTGAGGAAGAGGGCGAGCGCCTCCTCCGGCAGTTCGACGATCGGTTCTCCCGGACCGTTGAAGGAGGTGTTCATCACCACCGGCACCCCGGTACGGCGGTGGAAGGCCGCGATCACCGCGTGGTAGAGACCGGCGGACGCGTCGACGGTCTGGATGCGCGCCGTTCCGTCCACGTGCGTGACGGCCGGGACCTCCGCCCGCCGCACGGTCGCGTTGAACAGCATGTACGGGGAGGGCAGCGGCACGTCCCGGAACCAGTCGGCGGCGTGCTCGGCGAGCACCGCCGGCGCGAACGGACGCCACGCCTCACGGTCCTTGATCCTGTTCACCCGCTCCCAGTTCCCGGCGTCCCGAGGGTCGGCCATGATCGAACGGTGGCCCAGCGCGCGCGGGCCCGCCTCGCTGCCGCCCTCGAACCAGGCCACCACGCGGTTGGCGGCGAGGTCGTCCGCCGCGCGCCGCGCGACCTGCCCGGCGTCCGCCAGCCGCTCCACGACGACGGCGTCCCCGACGGCCCGCACGGCCGCCGCCACGTCGTCGGCCGACGCGGGCGCGCCCAGATAGGGCGAGGGGAACACGGGTCCGTCACCGGACGGCTCCGCCCGCGGGTGTCCGAGGATCGAGTGGTACACGGCGAGGGCCGCGCCGGTGGCGATGCCGCCGTCGTCGCAGGCCGGTTCGACGAAGACGCGGCGGAAAGGGCCCTCCTGCGCCACCTGGCTGTTGGACGGGCAGTTGAGCGCCGTGCCCCCGGACAGGCACAGATCGGCGACGGTCACGCCCGCCGCGCCCAGGGACGCGTGCAGGGTGCGGACGGCTTCCATGCGCACCTCCTCGAACAGCTTCTGGGTGCTCGCGGCGATGTCCGCGTTGACCGGAGCCGTGGCCTGCCGGGGATCCCCGTACGGGGCCAGGTCGTAGCCGAGCCGCTCCGCCTCGCGGCGGCAGTGCCGCAGCCACGCCGTCGCCACGTCCGTACGGAGCCGTCCCCGCAGGTCGTGGTGGTTGCCGAGGAAGCGCGACGCGTAGAAGCGCGGGCGGCCGTAGGCGGCAAGCCCCATGAGCTTGCCGGCCGGGCCGACGACCCCCAGGCCCAGCGCGGCGCCGACCCGGTCGTACAGTCCGCCCAGACCCAGGTGGTGCGGGGCGAGCGGGTACAGGGCCTCGCCGCGGCCCAGGTAGTACATGCCGCTGTGGTAGCTCTCGCCCTCCGCGTAGCCGTCGTGCGTCAGGACGGCGGCCTCCCGGAAGCCGGAGGCGTAGTACACGGACCCCGCGTGCGCCAGGTGATGGTGGACGGCGTACCCCGAGAGGGTGACGCCGTCCAGGCGTACGCGCACGGGCAGGTGGAAGCCGTACCGCAGGCGGTCCTGGGGGGCCGCGGGCGTCTCCGCGATCGCGGCGAACCCGCGGTCGCCGGTCCAGGACGGATCGCTGACGTAGTCGTCGATCCACGGCGTGGCACGGATCGCGGACCGCTCCAGGCCGGTGTGCTCGGGGAACAGCTTGGCGTACGACCGGCCCAGCCAGGTCGCGGCCAGCCCCTCGTCGTAGAGGAAGTCGAGGAACTCCCCGCCGCCGCGCCGGGAGGCGGCGTCCGGCTCCTCCTCCAGGAGGCCGCAGGGGCGGCCGAAGGGGTCCGCCGTGGCGTACTCCACCGACAGCGCCTCAGGATCGTCGGCGATCAGCTCGACGCCCTGGGTGGAACAGACGGCCACCGCGTCCACGTCGGCGGCGCCGACACCGGCGACGGCGAGGGCGCGGCGGACCGTGGCCGCGTCGAGCGTCGCCGCGTGCTTGACGCGGGTGTGCCGCTCGCGCAGCACGTACGAGGCGATCGCCCCGTCGCGCAGAACACTGACGGCGGCGTCGTGGCCGAAGTGAAGGCCGAGGACGATCATCGGGTCTCCTCATGCGGCGCCTGCCGAGGCGCCTCGAAGGGTCGGGAAGATACGGGGGGAGCGGGAGCGGGGGAGGGGCGGGCGTTTGGACGGGCGGTCACACGAGGGTGAGACCGCCGCCGCGCAGCCAGCGGTCCAGGGGCTCGCGCACGGCCGCGTCGGCCGGTGGGTGAAAGGCCAGCGCGCGGCTGGCCAGCAGCAGTTCGGACCCCGGCCCGCCCGACCCGAACGCCATGCCGCCCTCAAGCTCCAGCGCCCGGTCGGTGGCCTCCGCGATCGCGCGCTGCGCCGTGTACCGGACCAGCAGCGCCCGCCCGAGCGCGTCGTCGCCGTCCGGGTCGTCTGGGTTGTCGTGCGGGCCGCCGTCCGGGCCGCTGTCCGGGGCCGTGCCCTGGGCGACGCGGGCGTCGAGGTCCGACGCCAGCGCGTCGAGGGCCGCCGCGGCCGTCTCCAGCGGGGCCAGGGCCGCGACGCGGTCGCCCGGTGTGCCGCGCTCCCCGGCGCAGAGCCGCTCCACGTGCCCGGTGGCGACGCCGAGGTAGGCGGCGGTGATCAGCAGCTGGAACCAGAGCAGGTTGGAGGTGAACCGCCATGGCGCGGCCGTGGGATCGCCGACGGGAATGATCATGTCCTCGGGGACGAACGCCCGGTCGAGGACGAGGGCGTCGGTCTCCGTCGCCCGCAGGACGCGGCTGCCCCAGAAGGGCCGCCGTTCGATCCCCGCGGCGACGGGAAGCATCAGCATGAGCAGCTGCCCCTGGTACGGGCTGCCGGCCGGACCGGCCGCCGACAGCGACATCAGCCCCAGCGAACGGGTCAGAGAACAGGGCTGCTTGGTCCCGGAGACCAGCAGGCCGCCCGGTGCCGCCGTCACCTCGATGCCGGGCGTGAACACGCTCTTGCCGATGTTCCCCTCCGCGCCGCAGGAGGCGACGAGATGCCGCTCCGCCGCGATCCGGCGCAGGACGGGCCCGGCGGCCGACTGGTCCCCGCAGTGGGCCAGCCACGCCACCTTGTAGTGGTGCATCGTCGAGGCGACGGCCAGGGACGGGGCCCTGCTGCCGACGGCCCGCTGCAGCCGGACGCCGTCGCGGCAGCCCAGACCGGCACCGCCCAGGGCGGCGGGGATCAGCAGGTTTCCGCCCCCGGCGGCCCGGAAGGCCTCGACCGCCCCGGTCGACGGGTCCTCGGCGACGGCGGTACCCCAGTCCGCGAGCTTCGCGTCGAAGCCGGGCAGCACCCGGTCGAGCAGCGCGCGCTCGGTGGCGAGCAGTTTCATGCGTGGTCCTGGTCAAGGGTCGGTTCGGACGGGCTGGGTCCTGTCGTTTGACGACAGGGCCTGGGGGCCCCGGTCACCGAGGCGATGCGGTCGGCGACGTATGCCGCGCCCGCTCCTCGTACGACGGAGAAGTGGTCCTCCGCCAGGACGTCGAGCCGCCCGGCGCCCGGCAGCACCTGGTCGAGCGGCAGCAGCGAGGGGAACGCGTCCCGCGCCGTGCGCTCGGCGCGGATCAGCAGCCAGGCCGGGGACGGCCGACCGGCGTCGGGGGCGCTGGTGGTGCTGGTGGCCGGCCAGGCGGTCGGCGTGTGCCGCTCCAGCAGTGCGGAGTTGTTGCGGTACACCGCGAAGAGACGGGACAACTCCCCTTCCTCCAGCGGGCGTCGCAGCAGCCCCGCCGCCACCAGCGTGTCATGAGCGTCCGTCAGCCGCCGTGCCTCGGACGCGCTCTCCGCCTCGGGCGCGCTCTCCGCCTCGGGCGCGCTCTCCGCCTCGGACGCGCTCTCCGCCTCGGGCGCGAGCCGCGACGCCGGGACGGGCCGCCCGGTCAGGTCGCCGAAGAAGCCGCGGAGGCGTGCGGCGAGGCCGGGAGCGAAGCCGTCGCCGCGTCCGGTGAACGAATCGACCGTGGTCAGTGACGACACGGCCCGGCCCTCCCGTTCCAGCAGCCCGGCCAGGTGGAGGGCGATCGTCCCGCCCATCGACCAGCCCACGAGATGCAGCGGACCGTCCGGCAGCTCCTCCAGGAGGGTGCGCGCGTACTGCTCGGCCATGGCGTCGACGCTGCCCGCGAGCGGCTCGCCCGGATGCAGCCCCGAGGCCCGCACGCCGTACAGGGTGGCGCGGTCGGCTCCGCCGTCGCGGGCCGTCACGGCGTCCACGATCTCCTGGTAGCACAGCACGTCACCGCCGACCGGGTGGACGAACACGACCCGCTGGCCGCCGGTGCCGCCGAGCACGGTGAGCAGGCCGCTCTCCCCGGTCCGGGTCGCCGTGTCAGCCAGCAGCGCCGCCTGGGCCCGTACCGTCCGGTGGCGGAACAGCGAACCCAGCGGCAGCCGACGGCCGAAGGCGGCCTCGACGGCGCGGAACAGCCGCACCGCCGTCAGGGAGTTGCCGCCGCGGGCGAAGAAGTCGTCGTCCACCCCGCTGGCGGCCGGTCCGAGCAGCTCCCGCCACAGAGCGAGAAGCCGTTCCTCCAGCGGGGTGGCCGCCGCCACGGCGGGCGCACCGGAGCCCGGATCCGACGGACCGTCGACCGGGGCGGCCTCGGCGAGGAGGGCGAGGAGGACCTTGCGGTCCACCTTGCCGTTGCCGCTGAGCGGCAGCTCGGAGAGCTCCAGTACGGCGGCGGGCACCATGTACGGGGGCAGCACCGCACCGAGCCGCTCCCGCAGCTCCGCCTGGTCGGCGGCGGCGACGGCCGGACGGGCGCGGGCGTCCGGGGCGTCGCCGTCCCCCGGCCGGACGACGAAGGCGGCGAGGAACGGCTCGCCGCGCGAGGTGTCGACCAGGGCGACGGCGGACTCCACCGCCGCGACACGGGCCAACTGGGTCTCGATCTCGCCGAGTTCGACGCGGTACCCGTTGATCTTGACCTGATGGTCCGCGCGCCCGAGGAACTCCAGCACGCCCCCGGCGCGGTACCGGGCCCGGTCGCCCGTCCGATAGAGCGGCTCGCCCGTGACGGGGTGGGGGAAGAACGACGCCGCGGTGCGCTCGGCGTCGTTGAGGTAGCCCGTGGCCACGCCGGCGCCGCCGATGTAGAGGTCGCCGGGGACCCAGGACGGGGCGTCCGCGAGCTCCCGGTTCAGGACGTGCATGGTCTGGTTCGCGAGGGGGGTCCCGTAGGGGACGCTCTGCCAGTCCGCGGGCTGCTCCGCGGCCTTGAACCAGTTCGACCAGATGGACGCCTCGGTGGCCCCGCCCATCGCGATCACCTCGGCGTCCGGGCAGACGTCCGCCAGCCGTTCGAGGAGCGGGAGCGGCACCCAGTCGCCGCTGAGCAGCACCAGCCGCAGGGACGCGAGCAGTTCGCGCGCCCGCTCCCCGAGGTACTCCAGGGTGAGCGACAGCAGGGCGGGAACGGAGTTCCACACGGTCACCCCATGCCGATGCGCGCACGCGGCCCAGGCCTCCGGGTCGGGTACGGGACTCTCCGGGGGACACACGACGGCGCCGCCGCAGCCGAGCAGCGCGAACTGGTCGAAGACGGAGAGGTCGAAGGCGAGCGAGGAGACGGCCAGCACCTTGTCGCGCGCGGTCAGGGCGAAGCGGCCGGTGAGGTCGCGGAGCGTGTTGACGACGGCGGCGTGCGAGATGACGACGCCCTTCGGGGTGCCCGTCGAGCCCGAGGTGTAGATGACGTAGGCGGTGCGGTCGAGCGGACCGCCGGTGCGGTCGGCGTCATGGACGTCGTCGACGTCGTCGTCGTCGTCGTCGGCGTCGTCGGCGTGCGGGGCGTCGTCGGCGTACGGGATCGCCGCCACCCCCTCCGGCACGGCCTGGGCCGTGTCCGGCCAGTCAGCGGTGATCAGCGCCCGCGCGCCGCTGTGCCGCAGTACGGTGCTCACGCGCGCCGCGGGCCAGGAGGGGTCGATCGGCACATACGCGCCCCCCGCCCGCAGCACGGCCAGCACGGCTGTCGACTGGGCCCGCCCGCGCGGCACACGGACGCCCACGAGCGCGGGCGACCCGGCCTGGCCGGGAGCGAGGACGGCGGCCAGCCGGCGAGCGAGCCGCCCCGACGCCAGGTTGAGCTCGGCGCGCGTGGCCGTCCCCTCCGCGTCGTGCACGGCGGGGGTCTCGGGGGCCGTACGGCAGTGCTCCAGGACGAACGAGTGGAGCGTCCCCGTGGGCAGCTCCACGGCGGTGTCGTTGGCCCGCCGCCGCGTCAGCAGCTGCCCGTCGGGGAGCGGCGCCGGTCCCCGGTCGTGCCAGGCGTCCTCCGATCCGGCGAGCGCCTGGAGGCGGGCGTGGTGGTAGGCCGTCAGCTCCTCGATCACACCGGGCGGGTAGGCGTGCTCGGCGTAGTCGACGTTGCAGACCAGCTCGCCCGCCTCCTCGTACACCTGGTGGTCGAGCAGCACCTGCGGCGTGCTGATGGAGCTGTGCACGAGGCGGGCTCCGGGCAGCGGGAGCAGAAAGCCGCCGGGCGCGCCGTCGACCAGGTCGAGGCCGCTGGTGAACACGACGGGAACCGGGCTCCCTCCCCCGGCACGGCTGGCGAGGGCGCGGCCCACCTCGACCCCGGAGACCTCGAGCGCGGCCAGGTCGGCGTACAGGCCGCCCCGAGACCTGCGGCAGTGCTCCGCGAAGGAGGTTCCGGGCTCCGCCGCGCCGTAGCCGACCAGCACGGTGGTGCTGGCGTTGCCCCAGACCCGCTGGAGACCGGGATCGTTGCCCGGCCGGTGCGACGCGAGCACGGTGAGCGCTCCGGCGGCCCCGTCCGACCAGCGGTGGAGGGCCTCGACGAAAAGGGTGAAGAGCGCGGTTCCGGCGGGCAGTCCGCAGGCCGCCGCGTGCTCGCGGAAGCGCCCCCAGGCTGCCGCGTCGAGCCGGGTGCTGAGTCGCTTGAGGGCGACGCCCCGGCGCTCGGCGTCCTTGGGCCGTCCGGTGCCGTGGGCACGGGCGGGCAGCGCCGGAGCGGGCGGCAGCTCACGGGAGCGACGCTCCCAGTAGCGGCGGGCCGCCTGGTGGGCGTCCGTGGCGCGCCGCTCCTGAAGGCCGGTCACGTAGTCCCGGAACGACAGCGCCGCGGCCTGGGGCGCATAGCCGGGGTCGGTGCAGCACCGGGCGAGCTCGGTGAAGAAGAGCTGGGTCGTCACACCGTCGAAGGCGATGAGCCGCAGCGCGATCTGGAGCCTGGCCGTGCCGTCGGGCAGCGTCACAAGGCGGATCAGGAACGGGCGGCCCGCCTGATGGCTGGGCAGGTCCGCGGCGAGACGCGCGCGGAGGGCGAGCAGCTCGCTCTCCGCGGCCCCGGCGGACAGGGCGGAGAGGTCCCGGCGGTCGACCACGGGGACGACGGGCCCGTCCGGGGCGGGCAGCACACGCTGGGTCCCGTCGGGGGAGACCGCGAGCCGCAGGGAGCCGTGGGCCCGTGACAGCAGGGTCAACGCGGCGTCGAGGCCGTCGGCGTCGGGCGCCGACCCGGCGGGGAAGCCGTACTCGTGGACGAAGACGGCGGGGGCCGGATGGTCGTAGAAGTCCTGTTCCCCGACGAGGTAGGCCTGTTGGAGATCGGTCAGCGGGAAGGGCTCCCCGGCCGCCTCCGCATCGGCGGTGAACCGCCAGGTGTCCGCGGGGCGGTCCTGCCGGGAACGCAGCAGCTCCACGAGACCGTCACGGCAGCCTCGGGCGGCGGCGCGGAGGTCATCGGTGAGCGCTCCGGGCGGAGCCGAGTAGCGCAGTGCCCCGTCCTCCAGGCTGAGGGCGACTCCTGCCGCGCGCAGTCTGTCGTGGACCTCGGCTGCCGCGGACAGCGGTGAGCCCAGCATAGTGAATCTCCAGAGACCTTCGATGGCGAGGGAATTCGAGGCCCGATATTTCCGTGCGGAGTCAGGGCTGTACAGCGCCGGGCCTTGTCCGTCAGCGGACATGTCCGCAACTGGAATGCGGTCCTGAGCCGTCTTTCCGGCCCGTTTTCCGCCCTGTGGTAACTTCCGGGCATGTCGCAAGTGATGCTGAGCGGAATAGAGTTGAGGCGGCCGGTCGTCGACGACCACCCGCGGGTCCTTCGTGTCCTCGATCACTGGTGGGGTGAGTTCGAGGGGAGTGCGGGGAGTGCGCAGCGCGCCCTTCTGCTGCCCCGGCTGTACTTTCAGCACTTTACGTCGAGCAGTTTTGTGGCCGAGGAGAACGGGGAGATAGTGGGATTCCTGATCGGATTCCACTCCCAGTCGGTCGCGAACGAGAGCTACATTCATTTCGTGGGGGTCGCTCCCGAGTGGCAGCGCCGTGGACTCGGCCGGCGCCTCTACGGGGAATTCTTCGAGCTGAGCCGCAACCGCGGCAGCAGCGTGGTGCGTTCGGTCACGTCCGCGGCGAACGCCGACTCCTACCGGTTCCACACGCGCATGGGTTTCACCGCCGAGCCCGGCCCGAAAGAACTCGACGGGCGTCCCCTCCAGCCCGACTACGACGGACCCGGCTTCGACCGGGTCGCGTTCGTCCGCGCCCTCTAGGAGTCCGCGCCCTTTAGGAGTCCGCGCCCTCTGGGAGTCCGCGCTCTCTGGGATCCAGGCCCTGTCCGGCGTCAGCGGTCCCGCAGGTCCGGGTGGACCATGCCGAGGATGGCGGTGTCGTAGCGGACGCCCTTGACCTCCTCGTACGCGCGCAGCACCCCTTCGGGTACGAAGCCGGCCGCCGCCATCGCACGCCGCCCGGCCGCGTTGCCGCTCAGGCACAGCGCCGCGATGCGCAGCAGGCCGAGCTCGCGGAACCCCCACTCGGTGAGCAGGGCGATGGCCCGCCGCCCGGTCCCGGACCCGCGGGCCCCGGCGGCGAGCCAGATCCCGAGCTCGGCCCGCCGCTGCCCGGCGTCGACGTCGTGCAGACCGACCCAGCCCAGCACCTCGGCGCCGTCCTCGCGGTCCGTCACCACCCAGTCCACCGTCTGTCGAGCGGACCGGGAGGCGATCCACTCCTCGGCGTCCGCCTCCGTGAACGGAGAGGGGAACGGCGTCCAGCGGGCCACCTGCGGATCGTCGCCCGCGCGGGCCACGGCGGCGGCGTCGCGGACCCGTACCGGACGCAGCCAGACCACCCCGTCGGTGAGCGGCGGCGCGACGGCGGGCAGCCGGACCGGCGGCGGTGCGGGATCGATGGTCATGGGGCCCCCGAAGATGTCGTGCGGCTGGGAGAGGCCCATTCCAATGCGCCCGTGACGGCCTGTCCACGCCGGGAGGCTGTCCGGCCGGGGCCATAGCCGCAGCCGGACAGAGTCCGCCCATAGAACACCCTTGTGTCACATCGTGAGACATCTGTCGAGGTGTCCGCTAGGGGACACGGCACCAGACGGCCATCCGATTGCCCTGTGGCAGACCGGCCCCGGCGTGGCAGCTTGATCGCCGCCACGTCAGAAAACCCTTCCGGCTGCCAAGGAGTCGCCCGTGCCAGAGGTCCAGGAGTTCGCCATGCCGGCCACGACATCGGCGAACCTCGAAGTGGACGGCGGCCGGGCCGTGCCGGGCGGCGCACCGCTCGAAGTGAGCGTTCCGGGCGACAAGTCGGTGACCCATCGCGCGCTGCTCGCCGCACTGCTGCCCGGAGCCCCGGCCACCGTCACGATCCGCGACGCGAACCTCGGCGGGGCCGTACGCGCACTGCTCCCCGCGATGCGCGCCCTGGGCCTGACCGTCGAGGCGGACGGCACGGGCGCCGGCGGCGACACCCTGACGATCCGGCAGGGGGCGGCCCCCGTCCCCCAGCCCCGGCGTCCCCACCGGGGCGTCACCGCCTGGCCCCAGGACGTCCCGTACCTCCAGACGGAAGGGTCGAGCGCGGCCGCCCGGCTGCTGGTCGGCCTCCTCGCGGGCACCGGCGCCACGGCCGTCGTCGACGGCGACGAGGTGCTGCGGCACCGGCCGATGGAGTGGCTCGTCGAACCCCTCGTCGCACTCGGCGCGGGCATCCGCTACCTGGGCGAGCCCGGTCGGCTGCCGGTCCTGATCGAACGCCCCGTACACCGCCCCGGCACGGTCGAACTCACGGTCGGCAGCGCGCAGGCCCGCTCCGCCGTGCTGCTCGCCGCGGTGGCGGCCCGGCTGCCGGTGACGGTCCGGCACCCGGTGCGCTCCCGCGACCACACCGAACGCATGCTCGCCGCCTTCGGCGCGGGCCTGACCGAACGGGACCGGACTGTCGTCTGCGACGGCGGCGGCTACGCGATACCCCCGGTCATCGACATCCCCGGCGACCCCTCGCTCGCCGCCTACCCGCTCGCCGCGCACCTGCTCTGGGGCGACGGCGGCGAACTGCGACTCCCGAACGTCGGCCTCAACCCCACCCGGCTGGGCTTCTTCGACGTCCTGCGCACCGCCGGGGCCGACATCGCGTACGCCGACCGTCGCATCACCGCGGGCGGCGAACCCGTCGGCACCCTCGTGGCCCGCGGCGGCCTCGACGGCGTCCACGCCGTGCACGTCGGCGAACCCGCCCTCCTGCACGCCCTGATCGACGAGGTGCCGCTGCTCACCATGGTCGCGGCCGTGCTGCCGGGCACCTCCCGGATCGGCTGCGCCGAGGAACTCCGCTTCAAGGAGACCGACCGACTGGCCACCACGGCCCGGCTGGCCGCCGCCTTCGGCGCACGCGTCGACGTCGCCGACGACGGCCTGCTCATCGAGGGCGGAGCCCCCCTCACGGCCGGTCCCGTACCCGCCTTCGAGGACCACCGGCTGGCCATGGCCGCCGCCACGGTCGCGATGAGCCTGCCGGGCCGTACCACCGTCCTGGGCGGCGGCTGCCACCGCACGTCCTTCCCCGACTTCGTCGGCGTGCAGCGTGCCGTCGGCGCCAGGATCCACGAGGACACCGAGAACACCGAGGACACCGAGCGATGACCGAAGTGAAGACCGCCCCGGCGGCCGAGGCACGCTCCACCGGGACCGTGCTCGGACCGGAGTTCGCCACCGGCTCCGGCCCCTGGCTGTACACCGCCGAGGGAACGCCCTGGTTCGACGCCACATCCGGCAGCGGCGCGGCGACCCTCGGGCACCAGCACCCGGCCGTCACGGCCGCCGCCGCCGACCAGCTGACGCGGCTGACCCACACCGGGTGCAAACTCTCCTCCGACGCCCGCGCCCGCATGGTCTCCCGGATCGCGCGCCTGAGCCCGTACCGGGACGCGGCGGTGCTCCCCACCGCCACCGGCGGCGAGGCCGTCGAGTCCGCGCTCAAGATCGCCCGCGCCGCCACCGGACACCGGGCCGTCGTCACCTTCCGGCACGGCTACCACGGCAAGACGGCCGGCGCGCTCGCGCTGACCTGGAGGCCGGAGTTCAAGACCTACAGCGAGCTGCCCGACGCCCTGGTCGTGACGGCCGAACTGCCCAACCCGCGGGCCCCGCGCGCCGACGACGCCGAGCGGTTCGCCGCCGGGCTCGCGCGGGCCCTCGACCGGGCGGACCGGCTCGGCGGCACGGCCGCCGTCGTCCTGGAACCCGTCCAGGTCACCGAAGGCGTCCTCGCCGTCGCCCCGGAACTCCTCGACGAGATCGCCCGGCAGGCCCACGCCCGCGGCGCGCTGCTGATCCTCGACGAGATCTACACCGGGCTGGGCCGGGCGGGACGCGTGTTCACCGCCGAGCTCATGACGGAGCGCCCCGACCTCACCCTGCTCGGCAAGACCCTCGGCAACGGCTTCCCGGTGGGCGCCGTCGTAGGAGAGCGGCACCTCGTCGACGCGCTGCCCGCCGGCGTGCAGACGTCGACGTTCTCCGGCCACCCCGTCTCCTGCGCGGCCGCCGCCGCGGTGCTCGACGTCGTCACCGACGAGGACCTCGCGACCCGCGCCCGGCAGCTCGGCGCACGGCTGGAGCAGGACCTGACCGCACTGGCCGCGCGGCGCCCCTGGCTGGCCTCGGTGCGCGCCGTGGGCGGCCTGGCCGCCTTCGACTGCGTACGCGACGGACACCCCGACCCGGCCCTCGCCCGCGCCGTGACCGGGCACGCCCTGCGTGAACGGCTGCTCCTCTTCGGCGGCGGCCCCGAAGGAGCCACCGTGAAGATCATCCCGCCGGTGCTCCTGGACGAACCGGAGTACCGACGGCTGATCGAGTCGCTCACCGCCGCCGTGTCCGCCGCCGACGCCGCCGCCGTGTCCGCCGCCGACGCCGTGGAGGTCTGACCGGCATGACGTTCCAGCAGCTCGCGCAGGACGTACTCGAACCCGACCTGTGCACCGTGTGCGGGGCCTGCCAACTGGCCTGCCCCGCCGGGGTGATCGGCTTCGACGGGCTCACCCCCGTACTCACCGCCGAATCCTGGACCGCGTCGGACTGCGGCGCGTGCACCGACTGTCTCACCGTCTGCCCCGGCGCCGACCCCGGCACCCCGGCGACCGAGGAACGCCTCTTCGGCCGCACCCGCACGCCCCGAGAGCGGTGGACCGGCGTCTTCGACGAGGTCGTCGCGGGCCACTCCCTCGACCCGGTCGTCTTCGAGGCGTCCGCCAGCGGCGGCAGCCTCACCGCCCTCCTCCAGACGGCCATGGCCGCCCTGGACGTCACCGTCGTCCTGTCGATGGGCCGGGACCCCGACGAACCCTGGCGGGCGGCCCCGGCCCTCGTCCGGGACCCGGCCGCACTCGCCGAGACCGCCCAGTCCACGTACCAACTCGCCCCGTACCTGGGCGCGCTGCGCACCGTCATGCTCGACGAACCCGACGCCAAGGTCGCGATGTCCGGCGTGGCCTGCCACATCCAGGCCATGCGCAAGCTCCAGGCCATGGACACCGCGGCCGGCCGCTGGGCCCGCGACCACGTGATCCTGCTCGTCGAGCCCGCCTGCTCCTCCAGCACCCGCCCCGAGGGCACCGCCGCCGTCATCACCGAACGCGCGGAAGTGCCCCTGGAGTCGGTGGTGCGCCTGAGGTACCGCGAAGGCGACTATCCGGGCGACATCGGCATCCGCACGGCCGACGGCACGGACCACCGCGTCGCGTTCTGGCAGGCCGTCAGGGACTTCGCGGGCAACAAGACCCACCGCTGCCTGTCCTGCGGCGACTGGATGTCGGGCCTGGCCGACGTGAGCGTCAGCGACGGCGACCCGAACATCTTCGCCGCCAGCGTGCAGGGCGGCGACCAGGACAAACACGGGCGGGTCTTCATCCGCACCGAGACCGGCCGCAAGGCGATGGCCGAAGGCTACGCCCGCGGCCTGCTGACCCACCGGCCGGTCGACCTGGCCGGGCTCAACCTCGGCCTCGAACGCAAACGCAACCGCAGGGCCTCCTACGAGGAGTCGGGCAAGCCCGTCCCGCTCGGCCCCCTGCCGCACTACCGCGAGGAGCTGGACATCATCCCAGACGAACAACTGATCGCCGCCCCGGCCGACGGGGAGAACGCGTGACCCCGCCGCCCGCCGCCCTCGCCACGCGGGAGCTGGCCGCCGCGGGGGCGGCGCTCCCCGTCGTACGGGAGACGGCGCGTCCCGCGCCGGGCCCCGGCGAGCTCCGGATCCGCGCCCAGTGGACCCTGATCAGCCCCGGCACCGAGCTCCACTACCTGGACCGCTCGGCGCGCACCGGCGAGCACTTCCCGCTCGGCTACTGCGCCGCCGGCGCCGTCGAGTCCACCGGCCCCGACACCCCCGGATTCGCTCCGGGCGACCAGGTCATCGCCATGGGCTGGGGCGAGGCCGTGCACGCCGGCATCGTCACCGTCCCGTACCTGTTGTGCCGACCGGTGCCCGCCGGGACGGACCTGGCGGACGCCGTGGTCGCCAACCTCGCCGCGACCGCCGTGCACGCGGTGGACCGCGCGGGCCTCGCACCCGATGACGAGGTCGCCGTCGTGGGCGCGGGAATGGTCGGCCTCCTCGTCGCCCAGACCGCCGCCGCCCGCGGCTGCCGGGTCCGCGTGCTCGACCTCCGGCAGGACCGGCTCGCCACCGCCGAGGCCCTCGGCCTCGCCACCGCCGACCGCCTAGGGCGGGTGCCGGAAGTCCCGCCCGCCGGTGACGTCGGCGGACGCCGCGTCATGCTCTGCGGCACCGGCGACATGAGCGACGCCGTGGCCGAGGCCGCCCGGTGGGCCGCGGCCGCTCCCGGACGGCCCCGGCTGGTCGGGGTCGGCCGGTTCTCCGCCCGGATCGACTTCAGCGTGGAACTCGGCAACCTCGACGTGCGCTACGCCGCCCGCTGCGGCGCGGGATACCGCGACCCGTCCTACGCCCGCGGCCTCACCCACGTCACCCCCGCCGCCGGCGAGCACACGGTCACCGAGAACCTCCAGCGCGCCCTCGACCTGGTCGCGTCCGGGGCCCTCACGCCCGCCGCGATGAAGCTGCCCCGCTTCACCCTCGACGAAGCCGCCGAGGCCTACACGGAACTCAGACGGCGGCCGCCCCACCCGGCCGCCCTCTTCCACCACCCCCACCCCCGCACCACCGCCGAACGGAAGGAGACACCGTGACCGCCACACCCGCCACACCCGCCACACCCGCCACACCCGCCACCGGCCACCGTCCCTTCCCCGAGGCCGAACGAGCCGGCACCCTCGTCCACCGGTTTCTGGAGATCGCCGCCGCCCACGCCGACCGGCCCGCCGTCGTCACCCCCCAGGTCCGCTGGACCTACCGCGACACCCGAGACCGCGCCGCCCGCGTCGCCGTCGCGCTCGCCGACGCCGGGCTGCGTCCGGGCGACCGCGTGGGCCTGCTCTTCCCGCACGGCGCGGAGATGATCGCCGCGCTCCTCGGCGCCCTGACGGCCGGACTGTCGTACGTGCCCCTCGACGCGGCCTACCCCGAGCGGCGGCTCGCCTTCATGGCCGATGACGCCCGCGTCCGCGCCGTCGTGGCGGGCGACGACTCACTCGCCGCCGCCGCCCGGATCGCGGCAGGACGCCCCGTACTCGCCTACGGCGAACTCGTGCGCCACCGCGAGGCGCGGCCCGCCGTCCACGCGGAGCCCGGCGCGGAGGCGTACGTCCTCTACACGTCCGGGTCGACCGGCACGCCCAAACCCGTCGCCCAACCGCACCGCAACGTCCTGCACCACACGCGGGCCTGGACCGACGGACTGCGCGTCGGCCCGGACGACCGGCTGTCCCTGCAGTCCGCGTACAGCTGGGACTCGGCCGTCCAGGACACGTTCGCCGCCCTCCTCAACGGCGCGGCCCTCTACCCGGTCGACCTCAAGACACTGGGCATCACCGGGCTGCTGGACTGGATGGCCGACGAACAGATCACCGTCTACCACTCCACCCTCCCTGTGTTCCGGGCCCTGGTCCGGGCCATGGAAGCGCGAGGAACCCGGCTGCCGGCCATGCGCATGCTGGCCCTCGGCGGAGACACCCTCCACCTGGCCGACCTCGACTCGTACCGCCGTATGTTCGCCCCGCACTGCCAGGTCGCCGGAGCCTACGGCTCCACCGAGTGCTCCTGCGCTCTGCTGCGCGTCGAAGGCCCCGACTACCGCCCGCCCACCGGAGTGTTCCCGCTGGGCCGGCCCGTCACCGGCACCGCCGTCCGGCTGGTCGACCCGGAGGGTGACGACGTCGAAGGGCCCGGCGAGGGTGAACTCGTCGTCATCAGCCCCTACTTGGCGCCCGCGGCCGCGACCGACGGCACCGCCCACCGGACGGGCGACCTCGCCCGGCGGCTCGACGACGGCACCCTGCTGCTCGTCGGACGCCGCGACTTCCAGGTGAAGATCTCCGGAATCAGGGTGGAGACGGGCGAGGTGGAGAGCGCCCTCAAGGAACTGCCCTCGATCCGCGAAGCCGTCGTCATGCCGTTCACCGACCGCGTCGGCGAACGGCAGCTCGCCGCCCACCTGGTGCCCTCGACGGGCAGCCGGCCCGCCCCGGCCGAGCTGCGCGCGGCGCTCCGCCGCACCCTGCCCGACCACGCCGTGCCCACCGCCTATGTGCTCCTGGACGAGCTCCCGCTGACCGCCAACCACAAGATCGACCGGGCGGCCCTCCCGGACCCGCTCACCGCCGCCGCGCCCCGACCCGCCGCGGGCCGATCCGCCGCGGGCCACGGCGTCCGGCGCGGTGACCCGGTCCAGCGCGCCGTCGCCGACGCCTGGCAGGACGTGCTCGGCGTCTCCGTGACCGGACTCGACGACAACTTCTTCGACCTCGGCGGCACCTCCCTGCGGATGGCCGCCGTCCACGAGCGCCTCACCCGCACCGTCGCCCCCGGCGTACGGATGACCGACCTCTACCGCGCGCCCACCGTCCGCGCCCTCGCCCGCCTGATCTCGGCCGCGCCCGGCGCCGACGCCCCGACGGCCTCCGGCGCCACCGCGGGCGAGACCCGCGGCTCCCGGCGACGCACCGCGCGGGCCCGGCGCACGGCACCGCCCCGCACACCCCAACCCACGAACCGTCCCGCCGCAGGCGCGGACCGAACCACCGCCTCTGGAGGGACCCGTGACTGACGCGAAGCACGACGACTCGGCCCTGGACGGCCTCATCGCCGTCGTCGGACTCGACTGCCGGACGCCCGGCGCCCGCGACCAAGCGGAACTCTGGCGCACCCTGCTCGACGGCGCCGACCGCATCGCCGACGTCGACGAGGACACCCTGCGCACCGCCGGAGTCCCGGCCGCCACGCTCGCCGACCCCCGCTATGTGCGCCGGGCCGCCGCCATCGAGGACGCCGACCTCTTCGACGCCTCCTTCTTCTACCTCAGCGCACGCGAGGCCGAGCGGATGGACCCGCAGCTGCGCCTCTTCCTCCAGTCCTCCTGGTCCGCGCTGGAACACAGCGGCCATGACTCGGAGCAGTACGACGGACGTATCGGCGTCTTCGCCGGCGCACTGGCCAGCACCTACCTCCTCGACAACGTGCTCACGGGGGAGAAGGGCTACCAGGGCTCCGTCGCCCGGATGCGCGAGGACCCCGCGACGCTGATGGGCAACGACCCCAACTACCTCGCGACCCGCGTCTCGTACCACCTCAACCTCACCGGCCCCAGCATCTCCGTGCAGACGGCCTGCTCGACCTCGCTCGTCGCCGTCCACACCGCCGTCCAGAGCCTCCTGTCGGAGGAGTGCGACGTCGCGCTCGCCGGCGGTGTCGCCGTGCGCTTCCCGCAGGAGGCCGGCTACCTCCACGAGGCCGACGGCATCGCCTCGGCCACCGGCACGGTCCGCCCCTTCGACGCCGCCGCCGACGGCACCGTCTTCGGCAACGGCACGGGCGTCGTCGTGCTCAAGCGCCTCGCCGACGCCGTCGCCGAAGGCGACACCGTCTGGGCCGTGATCCGCGGCTCCGCCGTCGGCAACGACGGCGCCGACCGCGTCGGCTACACCGCACCCGGCGTCAACGGGCAGGCCGCCGTGCTCTCCGAGGCCCTCGCCGTCGCCGGGGTGGAACCGGGCAGCGTCAGCTACCTGGAAGCCCACGGCACCGGCACCCGGATGGGCGACCCGATCGAACTGGCCGCCGCCGCCCAGGCCTACGCCGCGGACGGCGCGCAGCCGCTCACGGTCGGCTCGGTGAAGGCGAACCTCGGGCATCTGAGCGTCGCCGCCGGTGTCATCGGCCTCATCAAGTGCGTCCTCATGCTCCACCACCGCACCCTGGTGGCCACCCCGCACCTCACCGAGTGGAACCCCGAACTCCCCATCGAGGGCACCCGGTTCCGGATGAGCACCGCCACCGAACCGTGGCACGACGACCAGGGCCCGCTGCGCTGCGCCGTGACCTCCGCCGGCATGGGCGGCACCACCGCCCATGTGATCCTCGAAGAGGCCCCGGCCAAGGCCGCCGACGCCCGCGCCCAGGCGGCCCCGGTCGTGGTCCTCCCGGTCTCCGCCAAGTCGCCCACGGCACTGGAGAAGGCCCGCGCGGCCCTCGCCGACCACCTGGAGGCCACCGCCCCGCAGGACACCGACCCGTCGGGCGACCTCGGCCTCGGCGACGCCGCCTACACCCTCGCCACCGCCCGCCGCACCTTCAACTACCGGGCCGTGGTCACGGCCCCGGACCGGGCCACCGCGGTCCGGGCCCTCAGGTCCGGCGACCCGCGCCACCTCCACCAGGACTCGGGCGAGCCCGCCGACCGGCCGGTCGTCATGCTCTTCCCCGGCCAGGGGGCCCAGCACGTCGGCATGGGCCAGGGCTGGTACGAGCACCTGCCCGCCTTCCGCGACGCCTTGGACGAGTGCGCCGAACTGCTCCGCCCGCACCTGGGCCTCGACCTGCGCGACGCGCTCTACCCCGAGCTGCGCGGACACCGGGGCGAGCGGCACGACATCAACCGCACCCGGCTCACCCAGCCGGCCCTGTTCGCCGTCGAGTACGCGCTGGCCCGGCAGTGGACGGCGTGGGGCGTGAAGCCCGCGGCGCTCGTCGGGCACAGCGTCGGCGAGTATGTCGCGGCGACGCTCTCCGGCGTCTTCCGGCTCCAGGACGCCCTGCGGGTCGTCGCCGAACGCGGCCGGCTGATGGACGAGCTGCCGGGCGGCGCCATGCTCGCGGTGATGCTCCCGCCCGACGAGGCGACCCGCTACCTCGACGACGCCGTGGCGCTCGCCGCCGTCAACGAGCCGTCCGTGTGCACCGTCGCGGGCCCCAAGGAGGCGATCCGCGAACTGACGTCCCGCCTCACCGCCGACGGCGTCGCCCACCGCAAGGTGGTCACCTCGCACGCCTTCCACTCGGCGATGATGGACCCGGCCGTCGCGCCGTTCACCGAGATCCTGCGGACCGTCGAACTCGGCCGCCCGCGAATCCCGTTCCTCTCCAACCGGACCGGTACCTGGATCCGCGACGACGAGGCTGCCGACCCCGCCTACTGGGCCGGGCACCTCCGCGACACCGTGCGGTTCGCGCAGAGCGTCGCCACCGTACTCGCCGACGGCGACCACGCCTTCCTGGAAGTGGGACCCGGCCAGACCCTGGCCACCTTCACGCGCCGCCACCCGGACCGCGAGACGGGCGTCCCCGTCGTCACCTCCGCGGCCCGCGGCCGCGACGCCGCCGCCGACCTGACCGCCCTGCACGCCGCCCTGGGCCGCCTGTGGGCCGCCGGACTCCCCGTCGACTGGGCGGGCCATCACGCGGGCCGCAGCCGCGGCCGGGTACCGCTGCCCACCTATCCGTTCGAGGGGCTGCGTTACTGGATCGACCGCGGCGCCGGAACCGTCTCCGGCGCCTCCGGGACACCCAGCACGGGCGTCCCCAAGCTCCCCCTCGACGCGTGGCTGTCGGCGCCCGTCTGGCGGCAGGCCGTCGGCACCCCCGACACCTCCCCGAGCCCGATCGACGAGCCCGTCCTCCTCTTCGCCGACCAGGACCCCGCCGACCAGGGCGGCACCGCCGCCCGGCTCGCCCGGCACGCCTTCACCGGCCGGGTGTACACCGTGTACGCGGGCGAGCGGTACGACCGCGACGGCGACGTCTGGACCGTGCGCCCCGAATCCGACGAGGATCACGCCCGGCTCGTCGCCGACCTGCTCGGCGAGGACACGTTCCCGGCCCGCGTCGTGCACGCCTGGTCGACCGCGCCCCTGCCGCCCGAGCACGGCATCGAGCGCTTCGAGGAGGCGCAGCGGTCCGGCCTGTACAGCCTGATCGCCCTCGTGAAGGGCCTCAGCGCCCACGACGTCACCCAGCCGCTCCAGCTCGACCTGGTCAGCGCCGGCGCCTACGCGGTCAGCACCGCCGAACCGGCCCCCGCCGCCGAACGCGTCTCCCTCGCCGTGGCCGCACGCGTCATCGGCCAGGAGCACGGCAACATCGGCTCCCGCCACTTCGACCTGCCGGCCGAGCCCGACGAGCGTTCGCTGCGCACCCTCGCCGCCGAACTCGCCGGCCACCGCGCCCCCGAGGTCGCCGTCACCCTCCGCGGGGCGACCCGCTGGATCGCCGAGCTGGCGCCCATCCGGGCCGACTGGAACGCCGACGCCGCGTCCCGGCTCCGCGAGGGCGGCGTCTACCTCATCACCGGCGGCCTCGGCGAGATCGGCACCACCATCGGCCGCTGGCTGCACCGCGAGTGCGGGGCCCGCCTCGCGCTCCTCACCCGCGAGCCGCTGCCCGCCCGTGAGACCTGGGACGACTGGCTCGCGGGCCACCCCGCCACCGACGAGACCTCACTGCGGATCACCCGGCTGCGCGGCCTGGAGGCCGAGGGGGCGGCCCCGTTCCTCGTCAACGCCGACGTCGCGGACGAGGACGGGCTGCGCGCCGCCTTCGAGAAGGTCGTGGCCCAGTTCGGTGACGTCCACGGCGTCGTGCACGCCGCCGGCCTGCCCAGCGAGCAGTGGGACCGCGCCATCACGGCGGCGAGCGTCGAGCAGTGCCGCTGGCACTTCGTCTCCAAGGCCCACGGGCAGATCGTCCTGGAGAAGGTACTCGCCGACCACCCGGTGGACTTCTGCCTGCTGCTCTCCTCGCTGGCCGGCATACTCGGCGGCCTGCGGCTGCTCGGCTACGGCGCCGCCAACCACTTCATGGACGCGGCGGCCGAACGCGCCAACCGGGGCCTGGACCGCACCGTATGGCTCAGCGCCGCCTGGGACGTGTGGCAGCACCACCAGGACGAGAAGCGGGCGATCTCCGCGATCGGCCGCAGCATGGACGACAAGGCCATCCAGCCCGACGAGGGCCTGGAGACGATCCGCCGCCTGCTCACCCTGCGCGACGTCTCCCATGTCGCGGTCTCGACCTGGGACATCGACTACCGGCTCGACCAGTGGGTGCGCAACGACCAGGTCACCCGGCCGACGCAGGGCGTCTCCGCCGTCCGCGCGCAGACCGACGGGGACCCGGCCGCGGGCGACCACGTCGAGCAGGTCGCGGCCCTCGTCCGCGAGCTGCTCGGCGCCCCGGAGATGCCGCTCGACGCGGACATCTTCGAGTACGGCGGCGACTCGCTGCTCATCGTGCGGCTGCTGTCCAACGTCCGCACCCAGTTCTCGGTCGAGGTGCCGCTGGCCGACGTGCTGGGCGAGGCGACCCCGAGGGCGCTGGCCGCGCTCGTACAGGAGCGCCTCGACGCCGCACGCGAGGACGACGACCGCGAGAACGAGCACGGCGAGCACGGCGAGCACGGCGAGCACGGCGAGCACGGCGAGGGCGACGAGGTCGCCGAACTGACGGCCGAGCTGGCCGCACTGGACCCGGAGGAACTGGAACGACTGCTGGCCGCCGAGGCCGGCACGGACACGGACACGGACCCGGCGGTCGCCGCCGGCCCGGAACAGGGGAACTGACGGTGGACTTCAGCCTGATCTTCTTCTCGGGAGACGAGAAGAACAAGTACCGCTTCGTCCTCGAAGCGGCCAAGTACGCGGACGAGAACGGGTTCACCGCGATCTGGACCCCCGAGCGCCACTTCCACCGCTTCGGAGGCCTCTACCCCAACCCCTCCGTGCTCGGAGCGGGCCTCGCCATGGCCACCCAGCGTCTGCAGATCCGCGCGGGCAGCGTCATCCTGCCCCTGCACAGCCCGATCCGCGTCGCCGAGGAGTGGTCGGTCGTCGACAACCTCTCCCGCGGCCGCGCGGGCATCGCCCTGGCCACCGGGTTCAGCCCGCTCGACTTCGCGATCAACCCCTCCGGCTGGGAGGACCGGCGCACCCGCACCTTCGACGCCGTGACCACGCTCCGCGAGCTGTGGGAGGGCGCCCCCGTCTACGTACAGGACGGCCTCGGCAACCACGTCGAGGTCGAGCTGCACCCGCAGCCCGTCCAGCCCGAGCTGCCGGTCTGGCTCACCTGCACCAAGAGCGCGGACACCTTCGAGACCGCGGGCCGCCTCGGCTGCAACGTCCTCACCGCGCTCATCGACATGACCAACGAGGAGCTGGAGGAGAAGCTCGCGCTCTACTACAAGACCCTGGAGGAGTACGGGCACGACCGCGACTCCACCACCGTCACGCTGATGCTGCACACCTTCATCGGCACCGACCTCGACGAGGTCAGGGAGACGGTCTGGCCGCCGTTCAGCGACTATCTGCGGTCCTTCTTCACCGTCATCGACTCGCAGAAGAAGAACCTCGCCCCCGGCGCGGGCGTCCGCGACATCTCCCAGAGCGACCAGGACGAGCTCATCAAGTTCGCCTTCGACAAGTACTTCGAGAAGGGCGCGCTCCTCGGCACCCCCGACTCGTGCGGCGCGGTCGTCGAGCGCTTCCACGGCATGGGCGTCGACGAGATCGCCTGCCTCATCGACTTCGGCGTCGACGAGGACCTCGTCGTCCAGAGCCTGGAGCACCTGAACGAGCTGCGGAGGCGGTACGCGTGACGGGCGACCTCGCCGCGCGCGTCGCGGCCCTGACCCCCGAGCAGCGCGCCCGGCTGCGCGCGGCGCTCCCCGCGGCCCGGCGGCGGCCGGAACTCACGCCGGGCCAGCGGCGGCTGTGGCGCGCCCACCACCAGGTGGGCGGCCGGCCCGTCGACGTCGTCTGCCAGGCCGTCCACCTCACGGGCGCCGCCGTCGACCTCGACCTGATCGCCGACCGGGTGCGCGCCTTCGCCGCGTCCCACGAGGCGCTGCGGACCACCTTCGAGACCGACGGCGACACCGTGCGGCCGGTCGTCCACGACACGCTGCCGCCCCGCCTGGTACGCGCCCGCTGCCGGGACGAGGCCGAGGCGCACGCCCTGGCCAGGAGCCAGGCGGGGGAGCCCTTCGACCTGGCGGCCGGACCGCTTCTGCGCGTGACCCTGGCCGACGGGCCCGCCCCCGACGAGTCCTGGCTGCTGTTCGCCGTGCACAACCTGGTCTTCGACGCCTGGTCGTTCGAGCTCCTGCTCGACGCGCTCGGCGAGACCGGCACCGAGACCGAGGCGGACGCGCCCCCCGGCACCTCCGGCACCTCTGGCGCTCCCGGCACCTCCGGTGCTCCCGGTGCTCCCGGTGCCTTCGGCCGCTTCGCCGCGGATCAGCACGCCTGGGTACGCGGCCCCGAGGGCCGGGCGGCGGCGGCCTACTGGGCGGCCGAGACCGCGGACGCCCCGCCGCCGCTGCCCACCGACCGCCCGCGCACGGACGAGACCACGCGGGCCGGGGCCCGCGTCGGCTTCACGCTGCCCGCCGCCGTCGCGGACGCGATCACCGCGGGCGCGAAGCGCGAGGGCGCCACGGCCTACGCCGGGTGGCTCGCCGTCGCCTGGGCGGCGCTCGCCGAGTTCGGCGGCCGTGACGACGTCCTGCTCGGCACCTTCACCACCGGCAGGACCTCCCCCGACAGCCACGACGTGGTGGGCTACCTGCTCAACGTCCTGCCGGTACGCCTGCGGGGCCCCGGCGACGGCGGTCACCGCGACCGGCTGCGGGCCGCCCGCGACATCACCCGGACCGGCCTGCGGCACGCCGCCTATCCGGGCGAGCTGATCGAGGGCGTCCGGTGCCCGACGGGCACGCATCCGCTCCTCGACGCCGTCTTCGTCTTCGACAACCTCGGCAGCGAACGACGCCGTATCCAGGGCGCGCTCGCGACCTCGGCGGACCTCGACAAGGCGACGGCCCGCTACGACCTCACCCTGGCCGTGTACCCGAGTCCCGAAGGCGTCACGGGCTGGCTGGAGTTCGACACCGCCCGCTACGACGAGGCGACCGTACGCGGCCTGGCCGAGCGCTTCACCGCGCTGGCTGCCGCCGCCGCGCGGGAGGTGGATCAGTGATCACCGCACGACTGTGCGCCCCCGCGTACGAACTGGGGGAGTTCGCCGAACCCGTGACGGAGCTGCCGGAGCTGCTGGCCGACCCCCAGGCCGCCGCCGAACTCACCGCCCCGGACGCCGGGTTCCACACGTACCACTGGTCGGACGCCCCCGTCACCGAGCTGATGGCCCACGCGGTCCGCGGCACCCTCGCCGAGTCCGGCGTACCGGCCTCCGAGATCGACATGGTGCTGCTGGCCACCGACTCGCTGCCCGGGGACCGCTCCGCCCACCGCGATGTCGCCGAACTCCTGGAGGAGACGGGCATCTCGCGCGCGACGGCCGTCACCACGGGCCTGATGGACTGCGCCACCGCCATGGTCGCCGTGGGCACCGCGGCCTCCTACGTCCGCGACGGCTCGGCTCGCCAGGTGCTCGTCCTCTCCGGCGACCTGGCCGCCCAGGCGACGGGCGGCCAGCGGATCGTCGCGGGGGGAGCGGCGATCGCCAGCGACGCGGCGGCGTCCGTGCTGGTCTCCGCCACCGCGAGCGGCCTGCCCGTCCTGGGCATGGCCCACCACTCGGACGCCCGCCTCCACCAGGCCGCGGCCCCCCAACAGCAGCTCCTCTCCCGCGTCGCCGCCCACCGGGAGCTGTTCACCCGCCTCGCGGCCCGGCGGCGGGACGAGGGCGGGGTCGGCGATGTGCGGGCGGTGCTGCCCAGCAACTTCGCGGGCAACGTCCTGGAGCTCTACCTCAGCGACGTCCGCCTCGGCGGCGACCGGCTGTTCCGGGGCAACGTGGGCCGTATCGCGCACTGCCTGGGCAGCGACCCGCTGATCAACCTCGCCGACCGGCTGGCGGAGCGGAAGCACACCGAGCCGGAGGACGGCACGCTGGCGCTCTTCGGCGCGGGCGTCTCCCACCTCGCCGCGGTGCTGCTCGGCGCGGCACCGCTGCCCGCGCGGACGGAGGCAGCGTCCTGACCACCACGACCACCACGACCACCACACCCCCGACCGCGGCCGTGCCCTCGGCGGGTGCCGCGCCTCCGACCGCAGCCGTATCTTCGGCGGGTGCCGCGCCTCCGGACGCGGACCCGGCCGTCCGGTCCGAGGGTGCCTTGGGGCCTGGGGACGCCACGCGGTTCGGGGAGGCCGTCCGGTCCGGGGAGGTCGAGAGGTCCGGGGACGCCTCTGGGGCCGGCCCCGGCGAGGAGCTCCGCTCCGTCGCACGCCGTCTCGCCGCAGGCGTCACCGTCGTGACGAGCGGGACCGGCGACGCCGTGCACGGCATGACGGTCAGCTCGTTCACCACGCTCTCCCTCACCCCGCCGCTCGTCTCGTTCTCGGTCAAGTCCGGCGCCCGCATCCGAGGGCTGATCGAGACCACCGGCGCGTTCGTCGTCAACCTCCTCGCCGCCGAACAGGAGCCGCTGGCCCGCTGGTTCGCCGACCCCGACCGCCCGACGGGCGCGGCCGGGTTCGAGGGCCGGGTCCGGACGGCCGGGGCGCCCGGCGGGGGCCCGCTGCTGAGCGGCGTCGTCGGCTATTTCGCCTGCCGACTCGACCGGCTCGTCGAGGCCGGGGACCACATCATCGTCATCGGCGGCGTCGAGCGGTGCGAGACGCTCCGCCCGGCCACGGTCCCGGCCCTCGTCTTCGCGGGCGGCGGGTTCCACACACTGGCCCCCCGCCCGCCGAGCTGACCCCACCCGCACCCCGCTCCCTCCCGCTCCTGCCCCCGCTCCCTCCCCCTCCCGAACTCCGTTGGAAAGCCAGGACCCATGACCCAGAGCACCGAGACCGCCCCCGCCATCGACGGTGCCCCGCCCGAAGCCACCGGCGCACCGGCCAAGTCCGCGCTCGTCCTCGTCGTACTGTGCGCCGCGCAGTTCATGGTCGCGCTCGACTTCTCCGTACTGAACGTGGCCCTCCCCACGCTCGGGGATGACCTCGGCATGAGCCCGGCCGCCCTGCAGTGGGCGATCACCGCGTTCGCCCTGCCCTCCGGCGGCTTCCTCCTCGTCTCCGGCCGCGCGGGCGACCTCTTCGGGCGGCGCAGGATATTCCTCACCGGCCTGGCGCTGTTCGGCGCGGCCTCGCTCCTGGCCACCTTCGCCTGGGACCCGGCCTCGTTCCTCGCGGGCCGCGCCCTTCAGGGTGTGGGGGCCGCCGCGATCGTGCCCACGGCCATGTCGCTGCTGACCACCACCTTCCCGGAGGGGCCCCAGCGCGACCGCGCGCTGTCCATCTCGGGCACCCTGCTCTCCCTCGGGTTCACGGTCGGCATGGTGCTGGGCGGGGTGCTCACCGACACGCTCGGCTGGCGCTCGACGATGGGGCTGCTGGCCCTCTTCTCGCTGATCGTGCTGCCGCTCGCACCGGGTGTGCTCCGCGAGTCGACGAACCCCCGCCGTCCCCGCCTGGACGTTCCGGGGGCCGTCACCGTCACGGCCGGACTGCTCGCCGTGATCTACGCCCTGTCCACCGCGGCCGACCGAGGCTTCGGCGGTGCCGACGTGATCGCCGCGCTGATCGCCGGGGTGCTGCTGCTCGTGCTGTTCGTGACGGTCGAGTCGCGCACGGCGGATCCGCTGATCTCACTGGCGACACTGCGCCGCCGGACGGTCGCCTGGGGGAACTTGGGCGGCCTGGTCACCCTGTCGATGATGAGCACGGTCGTCTTCGTCATGGGCCTGTACCTTCAGCAGGTCCTGGACCTCTCCGCCTTCCAGACGGGCCTCGTCTTCGGCGTCCAGGGCACGGCCGCGGCCGTGTCGGGCGGCTTCATCCCGAAGGTCGTCGGACGCTTCGGGAGCGGCCCGACCCTCGTCGGCGCCCTCGTCGGCCAGGGCCTGTTCTGCGCCGGACTGCTGGGCGTCGGGACCGCCGGGTGGAGTGTGTGGGTGGCCGTCGTCTGCCTCGCCCTGGCCTGCGTGTGCCACCTCGCCGCCATCATCTCCTACGGCCTGACCGTCACGTCGGGCGTGCCGGACGAAGAGCAGGGCCTGGCCACCGGCCTGGTCACGTCCACGCAGCAGATCGGCATCACCGTAGGCATCCCGCTGCTCGGCGTGCTGGCGACCACCACCGGGGATCTCCTGGAGGGCGTGCACACCGTGATCGCGATCGACGTGGCGATCGTCCTCGGCTCGGCCCTCCTCATCGCGCTCGGCCTGCGCCGCACCCGCGCCTGACCCGTCTCGCCCCGGTGCCGAAGCGGCCCGGTGCCGAAGCGCCCCGAGACGCGGACGGCGGGGCGCCCGAACGAGATGGTGGCCGTTCAGCCCTCGCTGGGGAACTGGGCGCGGGTCCAGAGGGTGAGGTCGCTACTGGTCGCGACGGCCAGGGTGAGACCGGTTGGCGAGAAACCGGCGGTGCGCAGCTCTGAGTAATCGGAGTGGAAGACGTGCCACCAGGTGTCCCCCGCCGCTCCGCTGTTCGCTCCGCCGTCGGCGGAGAGGATGACACGGTGGCGGGGCCAGTCGGGGCTGACGACGTCCACCGTCCAGCCGTCCGGGGTGGTGCTGTGCAGACCGCCGCCGAAGAGACCGGCGACGCGGATCTCGGTGCCTGCGACGGGACCGAGGCCGGGGCAGGCGAGGTCCGGGTGCGCGTCGGGGGTGCTGGTGGCGGGGTCGGGGTCCCGGTCGCGTGCGATCTTCTCGCCGGTGACCGCGTCGAAGAGTCCGTGTCCGTCGTGGGATACGACCATGACGAGGTCGTGTCCGGTGTCCGGATGGACCGCGAAGCCGATGCCGAGCAGGCCGCCGACGGGGATCCTGTGGTCCAGGACCGGCTGCCAGGGCGCCGGGGCCGGCATGACGGGGGCGCCGAGGTAGCGATCACGCCGACGCTGCTGATACTCCGTGATCAACCTGTCTCCTCGGTTCGGTTCACGTTGAGGATCTCGCACGCGGCGCGCCGAGTCGACTCGAATGCAGAGCGGCCGATCTCGGCTGACCGGGACGAGGGTTACGCCACGTCGACGCCGTATCCGCGTACGAGGGTCTCCAGGCCGTGGTCGTAACCCTGGCCGACGGCGCGGAAGCGCCATCGCGGGCCTCGGCGGTAGATCTCGGCGAGGAGCAGGGTGCGTTCGCTGGTGGCGGCGTCCAGGGTGGCCTGGGCCGTGGCCGGAGCGTCGACGCCCGGTGCGAGGGTCATCTGGACGGCTCCGATGTCTCCGAAGGCGGCGGTACCGTCGATGGCGGCGGCGATCGCGATCCTGTGGGCGGCGGGAGGCAGTGCCGCGAGGTCGACGGCGATGGTCTGCTCGGTCGGGCCGTCGCACAGGAGACGGATGGCTCCGTCGGGGCTTTCCGGCGCGCTGTAGAAGACGAAGTCCCCGTCGCAGGAGACCTGCTCGTCCTCGTCGAGGACGAAGGCGACGACGTCGATCTCGCAGTTCGTCTGTTGCGCCCAGGAGGCACTCACGTGCCAGTGGTCGGCGGTGGGAAGGGTGGGGAGATCGATGACTCCGCCGCGCGGCAGGACCTCGGTCATCGCCCTGTCCTGGGCGGGGACGTCGGCCGGTTCGGATGTGGGGGCTCCGAGCCATCCGTGCGCGTGGACCGGAAGTTTCAGCGCGGTGACGCGGGCCATGCGGCGGTCGAGTTCGCCTCCGGGGAAGAGGACGACGTCGGTGACGCTCGCCGAGAGGTTGATCGCGGCGGCCCCGCCCAGCTCGACGACCCTGGCCCGGGCGGCGGACGCCTCCTCGTGGGTGCCGCCCAGAATCAGGACCCGTCGACGGCCGAACGGCTTGGCGGAAGCGGACTGCGTGGGCTCGGGTCGCCTGGGCGTCGGCACGTCCGCGACAGCTGCGGTCGCAGCGGGGGACGGCGTCGGCGTAGTGGGCGGCGCGGCCGGGTTCGTCGCTTCCGGAGCCGTTGCTTCCGGGTTCGTCGCTTCCGGGGTCTTCTTCGGTGGCTGATTCTCGTGCGGTGTTCCGGGACGCACCTCTTCCAACAGCTTGAGGAAGGTGTGTTCGTCGACGACCGTGACGCCTTCGGCTATCGCACGCCGTGCCTTCGCCGAGCCCGAGGCCGCGTCATTGGTGACGAGAGCGCTGGTGTGCCGACTGGCCGACGACATGATGTTCAGGCCGGCGGCGACGGATCGGGCCACTAGCTCGGCCCGTGAGACGGCCGTCTTGCCCGTGATGGCGATCTTCATGCCCTGGACGAGCGGACCGCCGGGTGTCAGGCGGCCCGGGTTCCGGTAGGCGCACGGAGTTTTCGGCGGATTCGGCGCGAACTGCGGATCCTGCCGGGGCGGGCAGGGCACCAGCGGCAGCGGGACGTCCAGCCGTGCGGCTTCGGAGAGGGACGACCGGAAGATCCCCGCGAGGACGCGCGTGTCGTCCAGCGCGTCATGAGCGCTGGTCTGCGGCACGCCGTAGTGAGCGGCCAGCGACGCCAGGCTGAGGTCGACGGAGGGCGGCTCCACACGCCGGTTCAACGCCAGGGTGCACAGTCGCTGGGTGACCGGGAGACAGAGCCGGGCGCGGGCGAACTCATGGGCCAGAAAGTCATAGTCGAACTGCGCGTTGTGCGCCACCATGACGCGGCCTTGCAGGAGCGCTCCGATCCGTCCGGCTACCTGCTCGAAAGTCGGGGCGCCGCTCAGCCGTTCCGCGGTCAGGCCGTGGATGTGCACGGGGCCGGGGTCGCAGCCTGGGTTCAGCAGGGTGGAGTACTCGTCGGTCTGGGTCCCGTCCGGCCCGAAGGTCAGCACCGCGATCGAGAGGATCCGGTCACGCCGGGCGATCAGGCCGGACGTCTCGACGTCGACCAGAGCCCAGTCGTACGCGTAGTCGGGCAGGTGTGACACGTCGAGCGCGGAGGCGAGAGACATGAGGGTAAGGATGATCTGGGCGCGATCACGGCTGCAAGCCGAATGCCGATTTGTCCCCCTTTTTCCTACCGAGGGGGGCCGCCCCGAGACTTCGGGCCGCTTTCGGGCCGGACGGCCGCCAGGGGCCTCTTAGGGCCGGCTTCGGCCGGACGGAACAAGTGATCCGCGGTAATCCGCGGTAAAGCGCCCCCGGCAGGACTCGAACCTGCGGCCAAGTGCTTAGAAGGCACCTGCTCTATCCACTGAGCTACGGGGGCCGGACGGTGGCAGGTGGCCCGGTGGGTTCCGGTGTGGCCGGTCCGGGGCTTTGCCGGGGACCAGGATAGGGCTCCCGAGGCCCTGTCCCTGGTGCTTCGCCTCCGCGGCACGGTGTGGAGGTTCGGTGAAGCGGTCCCGATAATCGCAGGCAGGTGCGAATCTCGCATCGCTTTCGGCACCTCGTGCCACGGGTGTTGTGCAGTCGTTATGCCTGCGCCCCAGTCACCCCGCATGTCTCGAGTGTCCGATCGGCGCGCAGGGGCGGTTATATCCTTCAGAATGTCGCCAAAATTGGGCATTCTTCGCATGTGGTGACCTTGGATGTACGGCCTCAGCTGCTCGACGCTCTGTCCACCCTGCGTGACCGTGTCGCCGCCGCGCGCCTTCCGCTTCCGCTGGACGGGGCCGCACGCGCGCGTGTAGACCGGGACGAGCTGCTCGCACAGCTCGACGACTATCTGGTGCCCCGCCTGCGCCAGACCGAAGCGCCCCTGCTCGCGGTGATCGGCGGGTCGACCGGGGCGGGGAAGTCGACGCTGGTCAACTCGCTGGTGGGGCGGCAGGTCAGCGAAGCGGGGGTGCTGCGGCCGACGACGCGTACCCCGGTGCTGGTCTGCAACCCCGACGACCACCACTGGTTCGCGGGGCTGCGGGTGCTGCCCGAGCTCACCAGGGTGTGGATGCCGCATCGGGAGCCGTCGGAAGAGGGCGGGGCCCGCGCGGGGGCCGAGGAGGCGGGCGGCGCGCCCCGCCGGGCCGCCGGTAAGGCAGTCGGGAAGGCCGCCGGTAAGGCCGCCGGGAAGGGGAGGGCGGCGGGCGGCGCGGCCGGTGAGCGGGTGCTGCGGATCGAGACCGCGGCGACCCTGCCCCGCGGGCTCGCGCTCCTCGACGCGCCCGACATCGACTCGCTCGTCGCGGAGAACCGGCAGCTCGCCGCCGAGCTGATCTGCGCCGCCGACGTGTGGGTCATGGTGACCACCGCCGCGCGGTACGCCGACGCCGTGCCCTGGCATCTGCTGCGTACCGCCAAGGAGTACGACGCGACCCTGGTCACCGTCCTGGACCGGGTGCCGCACCAGGTCGTCGCCGAAGTGTCACGGCAGTACGCGGCGCTGCTCACCAAGGCGGGTCTCGGCGAGGTCCCGCGCTTCACCATCCCCGAGCTGCCGGAGTCCACCGGCGGCGGCGGGCTGCTGCCCTCCACCGCGGTCGCGCCGCTGCGCGCCTGGCTCACCCACCGCGTCCAGGAGCCCGCGGCCAGGGCCCAGACCCTGCTCCGTACCGCGAACGGGCTCATCGAGTCACTGGGCGCCAGGATGCCCGCGCTGGCGAGTGCCGTGTCCGCGCAGCACGCGGCGGGCGTACGGCTGACCACGGCCGTCGAGGAGGCGTACGCCAGCGAGCACGCGCGCGTACGGGGCCGTCTCCAGGCCGGAGCGGTGCTCTCCGGCGGCGCGCTCGGCCGGTGGCGCAGCTACCCCCTGGACTGCGGCGCGGGCGAACTCCTGGACGCCGTGGTGGAGAGCCTGGCGGCGCTGCTGGTGTGCGCGGTGTCCTCGGCCGACGAGCGCGTCGACGAGGCCTGGCGGCACGAACCCGCCTCCTGGGCACCGGAACTGACCCGCCGGGAGCCCGACGAGGAGAGCGCCGAGCACCGCATCGGCCTGGCCGTACGGCGCTGGCGGCGCGTCATCGAGGAGTACGCGGAAGACGAGCTCCGGGACCTGGAGAACCCCCCGGACGGCGAGGCGGTCGCGGCACTCCTGGCCACGGCCCTGCTGGGCGGGCGGCGGGCCCGTTCGGCGGGCGAGACGCTCGCCGAACGGATCGGCGCGCACGGCGCGCTGCGGCTGCGGGACCGCGGCGGCCGCCTGCTCACCTCGTATGTGGAGAAGGTCCTGCGGGCCGAACGGGTCCGCAGGCTCGCCCCGCTCCACGCCCTCGCGGTCCACTCCGAACCCCAGGCCGAACTGATCGCCGCGCTGTCCGTACTGCAGAAGGAGAGGTGACGCGGTGACTGCCGTCACTGACCAGACCGGCGGGCACAAGCCCGCGAACGACGCGCGCGCGACGGGCGACGACGAGCACGCACGCGTGGCCGCCGATGAGGAGCACGTGCGCGTCGCGGGCGGCGCGCAGGAGGGAACTGCGGGCGAACGGGCCTGGGACGACGGGCTGATCGCCCGCCGAGCGGGCGACGGCGCCGGGAACCAGCCGCCGTCCCAGGACCAGGACCAGGGCCAGGGCCAGTTCCGGTCTCGGCTCCCGTCCGCCGCGCACGGCCCGCAGGGGAACACCGCGTACGCCGCGCCCCTGCGCGCCCGCCTGGACGCGCTGCGCGAACTGGTCGGCCTGTCCCGCACCCGGCTCGACGGCCGGACCCTCGCCGAGGCCGGGCGGGTGCTCGACCAGGCCGCGGCCCGCCGGGAGCTCTCCGACCGGCACACCGTCGTCGCCATCGCGGGCGCCACCGGCAGCGGCAAGTCGTCCCTGTTCAACGCGCTGGCCGGGGTGGCGATCTCGGAGACCGGCGTGCGCAGGCCGACCACGGCGGCACCGCTCGCCTGCAGCTGGACGGACGGTGCGGCGGGCCTCCTGGACCGGCTCGGCATCCCCGGACGGCTGCGCCGCAGGCCGGTGCAGAGCCCGGCTCAGGGCGCGCCCCTGGACGGCCTGGTCCTGGTGGACCTGCCCGACCACGACTCGGCCGCGGTCCAGCACCGCGAACAGGTGGACCGCATCCTCACCCTGGTGGACGCGGTGATCTGGGTCGTCGACCCCGAGAAGTACGCGGACGCCGTCCTGCACGAGCGCTACCTGCGGCCGATGGCCGGTCACGCCGAGGTCACCTTCGTGGTGCTCAACCAGACCGACCGGCTGCCCGGCGACGCCGCCGACCAGGTGCTCGACGACCTGCGCCGCCTGCTCGACGACGACGGCGTCGCACTCGGCGAGCACGGCGAGCCAGGCGCCACCGTCCTCGCGCTGTCCGCGTTCACCGGCGACGGGGTCGGCGAACTCCGCGACCTGCTCGGCCGGTTCGTGGCCGAGCGCGCCGCGCCCGCCCGCCGGATCTCGGCCGACCTGGACGCCGCCGCCGCCCGGCTGCGCCCGGTGTACGCGGCCGGGCAGCGGGTCGGCCTCAGCGAGCGGGCCCGCGAGGACTTCGCCGACCGGCTCGCCGACGCGGTGGGCGCCACGGCCGCGGGCGAGGCGGCGGAGCGGGCCTGGCGCCGGAACGCGGGCAAGGCCTGCGGCACCCCGTGGCTGCGGCTGTGGCGCTGGTACGAGGCCCAGCGCACCGGCGGCGGCGTCCCGCGCACGGCGCCCGCCGCCCCGGCCGACGAGGAGCCGACGGCACGTCAGCGGGTGGAGCAGGCGGTACGCGTCGTGGCCGACGAGGCGGCGGCCGGTCTGCCCGCGCCGTGGGGCCAGTCCGTACGGGACGCCGCGGCGCGGGGCGCCGAAGGGCTGCCCGAGGCGCTGGACGAGCTGGCGGTGCGGGACGCGGCGCCAGCCAGTCGGCCGCCGAGGCCCGGCTGGTGGCCGATGGCGGTGCTGCTGCAGGCGTCGATGACGCTGCTGCAAGTGGTGGGCGGGCTGTGGCTGGTCGGACAGATCGTCGGGGTCTGCGCGCCGAACCTCGGTGTGCCGGTGCTGCTCATGCTGGCGGGGATCGTGGGCGGCCCGTGCGTCGAGTGGGCCTGCAAGATGGCGGCGCGCGGCCCGGCCAGGCGGTACGGGCTGGAGGCGGAGCGGCGGCTCAGAGAGGCGGCGTCCGGGTGCGGGCGGGCACGGGTGCTCGATCCGGTGGCGGCCGAGCTGCTGCGGTACCGGGAGGTGCGCGAGCAGTACGTACGGGTGACGGGGTTGTCCACAACCGGCCGGTAGTCCACAGGGCTGAGCGGGCTCGGGGCGTGCGGGTGCAGTCTGGGGCCGCGGGGGGGGGGGCGGCCCCCCCCCCCCCCCGAACCCGGGCGGGGGTCGGGATGATCGACACCATGGTGTCGCGGGTGGGGAACCTCGCCGCGGGGCCGCGGTACCCCCCGCACCCCCC